>DATDEV010000207.1:0-4178 GCA_036522995.1 Polyangiaceae bacterium | reverse complement strand
GAGGCGCGGCAGCTCGATGCCGCGCTGGGCGATTTGCTCGAGCCAGGCTCGCTCTTCGATCACGTCGCTGCTCGCCTGCAGCGCGGGCAGCAGCTTTTCGGAGCGCATGAGCGCGCCGCAGGCGACATGAAACCAGCTGGTCGCCTCGCCTTCGCCGTAAGCGTTCGGACCGGTCTCGCCGAAGCGCAGCTCGCCCTTGGCGATGGCTTGTCCGCAACCCCGACATTTTGCGCGCCCTGTCGGCGCCGCTTGAATCGAATCCGGCACGACCCCATTTTCGCGAGCGGCACGCCGCCGCGTCAAGTTTCGCGTCGCGGGGCTGCGTCAGGCCGCCTGGCGCTCGGTCTCCGTGCGCTCGGTCCCCGCGCGCTCGGTCTCCGGATCGAGGCGAGTTTGCAGCAGGCGCCGCCCACGGTGCAGGCGGCTCATCACGGTACCGATCGGCACACCCAGCTCGGCAGCCGCTTCGCCGTAGCTCATGTCCTGCAGATCGACCAGCACCACGACCTGGCCGAAGTGGACCGGCAGCGCCCGGATGGCAAGCTGCACCGGCGGGCTCAAGCCTTCGTTGGGCCGAACCGGCTCGGAGCTCGTGCACCACAGGTTGGGGTCGGCCGAGTGCTCTGCCAGAAAGCGCCCATTGCGACGCCGACGACGGCAGCGCGTGATGAACACGCTGAACAGAATCTGATGCAGCCAGGCCTTGAGGTTGGTGTCCGCCTGATAGCTGGACTCGAACGAAAGCGCCCGCAGCGCGGTCTCTTGCAGCAGGTCGTCTGCGGCGTCGCGATCGCGGCATAGCTTGAGCGCGCGCAAACGTAGCTGGGGCAAGAGCTCCACGATGCGGCTGCGCACCTCACTGCGAGCTCGCGACTCTGGCTTCGGCACCTGCGGACTGGCTGACATGACTTCGAACCTCCTGCCCGCAGCTCATCGCAAGCCGCGTGCCAGGCACGGCGTCCGCGAAAATCCCACAATTTTGCGCATTTCGCGCGTCCAGGCCGACACACCCGGGGTGTCAAACTGGCAGCACCCCCGAACGCTCTGCCATCGCGGCAGACCCAGACCCAGACCCGGCGTCGGCGGCTACTTCAGGTTCTTCACGAAGTCCCAGATCAACTGCCCGCCGACCGGCGGCCAGCCGTGGGTGCTGTCGTCGTAGCCGCCGTAGCTATGCTCACACCAGCGCAGCGGAGAGGCGGGTGCGCAGCCCTGGTAGTCGACGCAGGCGGCGGCCTCGACCGACGGCTCTGCGTCGCGCGTCGCGCGGATATCGGCGTGCATGCCGGCGAGCTCGGGCAAGGTGGTATCGCCGCAGCCCGAGCGCTCCTGGTAGTTTTCACGCGCCATCTCGCCGGCGGTAAACGGAACGTGGGGATCGTCGATGCCGTGAATCACGATCGCGGCTGGCGCGCCCTTGCAATTCTGGCTTTCGGGCAGCCCGCCCGAAACCGGCGCCGCCGCGAGCAGCTTGTCGCCGTAGCGACAGCCGAGCAGATTGGTGAAGCTGGCGCCCGAGCTGGTGCCGGCTACGAACACCCGGCGCTGGTCGATGCAGTACTTGGCCCCGACCTCGGCCAGGACCTGCTCGAAGAATTGGGCGTTGTCCTCGCGCTCGTCGCCGCCTTCCCAGCCGCTCATCTCAGCGTCGAGCGGCTCGCGGAGCGACTGCATGTAAACGAGCACTGCCTGCTCGCCCATCACGCTCTGAAAGCCGGCGCAGTCGCCGTCCTGACAGTTCTTGTGATTGCGATTGCGCCCGTGAAAGCCAAAACCGAGCGGGTACGGTTTGGCCATGTCGTAAGTCGAGGGCAAGGAGACGATGTACAGGCCCGTGCGAGCATTCACGGTCATCATCTGTTCGCCTTCGGGTCCCGGCGCCTGGTTGCAACCCAGGCTGGGCTCTGGAGCGCTCGCTCCGCCGCCCGCAGCGCTGCCGCCCGTGGCACCGCCCGCGCCGCTGCTCGCTCCGCCGCTGCCACCTGCGCTGGTTCCGGCTTGGCCCGAGCTACTGCCGCTGCTACCGCTGCTGCCGCTGGGACCGCCCGAGACGCTGCCACCGCTCGCCTTGCCGCCGGAGCCGCTTGCACCAGGCGCCGCGCCCGAACCGCCCGCCGCCTGCGGATCACTGGCGCCGTCGCTACAGCCGAGCCCCCAACCGAAGCTCAGGGCCAGGCCCAGGGGCAAGCTCAGAAAGCGCGCGCGGAAAGCGACCATGCACCGAGTATGAACGGCGCGTGCACACTCCCACAAGGCAAGCGCTAGCTAATTGTGGGCAGCTGTAGGACAGCTTCGTAACAGCTCACCGATGGTGCTGGGAAGCAGGTCGGCCAGCTCGTGCGCCAGCATACCGCGGTCGGCGCCATGCTGGCTCGCCCAGACGTCGGCCGAAGCGCCATGCAGAAATACGCCCGCATACGCCGCCTCGCGCGGCGCGAGCTGGCAACACAGCGCTGCGATGATTCCGCTCAGTACGTCACCCGTGCCGCCGGTCGCCAGCACCGGGCCGCCCGTAGGATTGAGCAGCGGCATCGCTCCAGGTGCGCCGATGATGCTGAAGCGACCTTTCAAAATGATTACGGCGCGCGTGAGCTCGACCGCGCGCGCCACCGCTGCGAGGCGATCCATCTCGACCTCCTCGTAGGGCACGCCGAGCAGACGACCCAGCTCCCCGGCATGCGGAGTGAGCACGAGGTGGCGCGCGCTCGCGAGCTCGGCAGCGCGACCGGCGAAGAGCGAAATGCCGTCCGCGTCGAGCACCTTGGTCCCGTCCCAACCGAGCACGACGGCATCGACGATGCGCCGCGCTCGCTCATCGAGACCCAGCCCGGGGCCCACCACTGCCGCATCGCAAGGCTCGAGCAGCCTCCCGAGCGAAGCCTCGATGGCTGCCGGATCGATGCGGGCCGTCATGGCTTCGAGCACGCGGCCGTCGAGCGCGTCGGCCGCATCGGGTGAGGTCGCAATCGTCACCAAGCCTGCGCCCGCGCGCTGCGCTCCGTGCGCCGACAGCAGCGCGGCGCCCAGCTTGCCCGGCGAGCCCGCCGCGATCAGCACTCGTCCCGCGGAGCTCTTGTGCAGCGTCGTGGCGCGCGGCTTCAGTAGGCCAGCGACGTCGGTCGCCTCCACCAGCTGCGCCGAGAACCCCGTCGCGCTCGGATCGGACGGCACGCCGATGTCGCGCACCTCCACGCGCCCGGCATGGGCGGAGCCGCGCGGCGTACAAAGCCCCAGCTTGGGATGCGCGAACGTCACCGTGCACTCTGCCTGCACCGCCACGCCCAGCACGCGTCCAGTATCGGCGTGCAATCCTGACGGCAGATCGAGCGCCAAGCGCCGCCCGGGCGCCTCGTTGATCATTTCGATCACGCGCGCGAAGAATCCCGTGACCTCGCGATCCAAGCCGGTGCCAAACAGCGCATCTATCACCAGGCCCGCCTCAGCCAGCGCGCTAGTCAGCGGCGCGACATCGCCGTCCACCAGCTCCACCACGCTGCCACCCACGGCCAAAAGCTCGCGGTAATTGGCCAGCGCGTCACCCTTCAGCTTCTCCGCCGGCACCGCCAACACCGTCTGCACCGCGAGGTCCGCCTCCAACAAACGCCGCGCCACCACGAACCCATCGCCCCCATTGTTACCGGCCCCCGCCACCACCACACAAGGCCCGCTCACCCCACCATCCGCCAACCAACCCAAAATCACACCCGCCGCACCGCGCCCTGCCGTCTCCATCAAGCTCAAGCTCGGGACCCCCAACACCTCGCTCGCCCGCCGATCGAAATCGCGCATCTGCTGGGCCGACAGCACCGGGAGCATCCGCACCTAACTTGGCAGGCTCCTACCCCCATGTCGACGCCCCCCGTCCCACCGTTTCGGGCCGCTGGCCTTCGGGGCCCGTCATCTCGAGCGCCTGGCATTCAACAGGGAGGCGGGGAGGCGGGGAGATCCGTGAGATTTTTGGTTCGAAGCGTGCAGTAGAGGTGCTGGCCACGAGCGATTGGTACGAAGGCAGCCCAAGACGCCGCCAAATCGCGCCGCGGCGGGCGAATCGGTCGAGGGCAGGCGAAACGGCGCTGCCCCTGGGGGGTTCGAGAGGCCGGTACTATGATCGGGCGGCGTGGAGGCTTTAGCTGAATTTTCGCCACCGGTGAGGCATTGGTTCGCGAAAAGCTTTGGCG
>DATDEV010000206.1:0-2146 GCA_036522995.1 Polyangiaceae bacterium | reverse complement strand
CAAGCCCGGTGATGCCCGCTGTCATGAACCAATGCAGCGGCGCAGCAGGACTGCCCAGAATGGGAAGGAGGCCGATGCAAGTCACGGCGGCTGCCGCCATGGGCAGCGCGCTACGGTTTGGCTCGTTCACTGACAATCGCTCGGAAAACATAGGACGAAAGGGGCGCGGCGCAACCAAGTTCTAGCTGAACGGCCGTGCTTTGGCTCAAAACGGCCACCTGGGCAAGGCTCAAAAGGGCTCGATTTCTTGCGGCAGCCCTTCGCCTCGTGCCATTCGTTGCTTCGATGCGTGCCTTTTCGGTCGAGACTGCGTCGAGTCTGCTCCTGTTGGTGCTCGCGGTAGCATGTTCCCGTACGGACCAACCCGCTCCCGGCGCCAGCTCGACGCTACCGGTGACCCAGCCATTCGTCGGCGCCAGCGCTGCGGCCGCGGTCCCCGGCCCGCCGCCGCCGCTGGAGGCACCGGCCAGCGTGGTAGGCCTCGATGGAGCGCTGCGGGCGCCGCCGCCCGCTGCGGGTCGCCGCATTCACGCGCGCTCGCTGCGCAGCTGGATCATGGCGCGCCCTGCACGCAGCTCCGAACGCCTGGGCTCGTTTCGGGCCGGCTCGAGCCTTTTGGTCACGGGGCCGAGCGCCGGCAGCGAAGGCTGTAGCGCCGGCTGGTACCCGGTCGCGCCCCGCGGTTTCGTCTGCGCCGAGGGCTCCGCCACGCTCGACGAGAACGATCGGGTGGTCAGCGCTTACCGCGGCGTGGCAGCCGACCTGTCGCGCAAGCTGCCGTACATCTACGGCACGGTCCGGCGCCCCGGGCCGATCTACACGCGGCTACCGACGCGGGCCGAGGCCGAGCATGCCGAGAGCGATCTCGAGGCGCGCATGGCCAGCTGGCTCACCGCCCCCGGCGAGGTGGGTGCCAGCTACGCGCAGCAAGTCTGGCTCCGCGGTCAGCCGCCCCCCGATGCGCGCCAAGCCTGGGAGGCTCGCAGTAGCGATCCGCTGCCCGCCTTCCTCGGCGGAGGCGCCAGCCTTCCCACCCCCGAAGGCCAAGCCGACCACGGCTCGGAGCTCGTGGCCGCCCGCATGAAGCCGCGTCAGGGGCTCTCGCTCCTGCAGACGCTGCTGTTCGAGGGCAGGCGCTACGGCGTCACGACCGATCTCGACGTCGTGCCGACCGACCGGCTGCGCCCGATTCAGGGCTCGGAGCGCCACGGCGTGGAGCTCGGGCCCGGCAACGCCATCGACTTTCCGTTTGCGTTCGTGCGCACGGAGAGCGCCCGGCTGAAGCGCTACGAGAAGGGCAAGCTGATCGACGCGGGCCCAGCCGAGTACTGGTCGGTGCTGCAGCTCACGGGCAAGCAGAGCTTCTTCCAGCGGCGCCTGCACTTCGAGGTGCAGGGCGGCGCCTTCATCTCCGATCAGGACGCTTCGCGGCTGGATCAGGCCAAAAAGATGCCCGCCTGGGGCAAGAATGGCGAGCGCTGGCTAGACGTGAACGTGACCAAGCAGACGCTCGTCGCCTACGAGGGCACGCGCGCCGTTTATGCGACGCTGATCTCGACGGGTGAGGCGGGGCTGGAAGATCCGGCGCATACCAAGGCGACCAAGCGCGGCATCTTTCGCATCCACACCAAGCACGTCTCGACCACGATGGACTCCGACGCGGTGGGCGAGGAGTTCGAGCTGCGTGACGTGCCCTACGTGCAGTACTTCGAAGAAGGCTACGCGCTGCACGGTGCGTACTGGCACGACCGCTTCGGCACGCCGAAGAGCCATGGCTGCATCAACCTGACGCCCGAGGACGCGCGTCGGTTGTTCTTTTTCACCAAGCCCGGCCTGCCGGAGGGCTGGCATTCGGTGATGCAAACGCTGACGGGCACGGTGCTGTTCGTGCACCCGTAGCGTCGCCGCTGCGAAAGCGGCCGAAGGTCGGCTAGGGCGCGCCGGCCGCGCCGCTGCTTGCGCCGCCCTGAGCTGCGCCGCCCTGAGCTGCGCCGCCTTGAGCTGCGCCGCCCGCGCCCGCCGTCGCGCCGCCGCCTTCGCCGCCACCGCCCGGAGCGCCACCCTGAGGCGCGCCCCCGCTCGGGCTGCCGCCTTGGGGCGCGCCGCCGGCCGCTGGGGAACCACCAGCCCCGCCAGCCCCGTCGAC
>DATDEV010000205.1:0-3852 GCA_036522995.1 Polyangiaceae bacterium | reverse complement strand
AGCTCGCGCGCGTGGAAGCAGCTTCGCTGGCGCTCGTTCCGCAGTCGCGTCCGCGCCCTGCTGGGGCTGCCGCCAGCGTCGAGCTGCCAGGCGACGAGCGCGCTGCCTGGCAGCTCCTGGTCGCCGAGCTCGGTGGCTCCGACCGCGATCGTGGTCGCGATTCAAGGGATCGCTAGCGACCGCGCAGTCGCGAAAGAGCACGGCGGTCGGCCTTGGTCGGCCTGCCCGCGCCGCGCTCGCGCACCGCGACGCGCTCCTCCTTGGCTGGTGGGGGAGGCGAGTGGTCGTCGTACAGCAGCTGCGCCAGCGGCGCGGAGAGCCGTTTGTCTGCCAGCCCCTTCACCTGCAGCACCAGCTGGCCGCGCGGCCCGAAGGCGCGCACCTCATCGCCGATCTTCACCAGCTGGCTCGGCTTCGCGTGCGCGTCGTTGATGCGCACGTGACCGGCCTCGCAAGCTTCCTGAGCCAGGCTTCGCGATTTGAAGACCCGCGCCGCCGCTAGCCAGCGGTCGATACGGGTCTGTGCGGCAGGCAGGCTCATGCTTGCCCGCTAGCTAAGCAGTCGAGAAACGCGGCGGCAATGCCTGCGCGCTCGCGCGCAGGCTCACTTCGACGAGGCGGGCGCTGCGCCGCCAGCGGACAGCTCGTCGACGCCGAGGCTTCGATTCAGCCGCGACAGCGCCTCCTCGACCGCGGCGCGCTCGTCGCTCGTCAGTGGAGCCTTGCCCGAGCGATGCAGCGCGTAGTGCAAGGCGGCCGCCTCGAGGGACGACAGCGCCGCCGTGCGGGTGTAGTTCAGCTCGTCGACGCGGTAGCGCAGGTGCACCTGACCATCGCTCAGCACGCGCTCGCCCACGATCTCCGCTACCGGTTTGGGCGTGCCCGAGAGCTGGCGCAGGATGCTGCGAATGCGCGCGGCGCGCCGGCGAATCTTGGCGGCCTCGGGGCGCTCGAAGAGCCAGAAGAAGCGATTGCGCGCGAAGGTTCCGGGCGCCAGGATCAGGGCCGCCAAGAGCGCGTCCAGATCCACCTCCGGTTTCACGGGCCCTCTCCGTGCGGTCTGTGGGCTTCCAAGAGCGCCGCCTGGTAGTGCGCGACGATGGCGTCGAGCAGCTCCGCCAAGTCGCCGTCCATCACGCGATCGAGCTTGTACAGCGTGAGCCCGATGCGGTGATCGGTCAGGCGATTTTGCGGAAAGTTGTAGGTGCGGATCTTCTCCGAACGATCGCCGCCGCCGACCATGCCGCGCCGCTCGTCGCGGATCGCGTCGGCTTGCTTCTGCTGCTCGATGTCGAGCAAGCGGCTGCGCAGCACCTTCATGGCCTTGGCGCGGTTCTTCAGCTGGCTGCGCTCGTCCTGACACTTGACGATCATGCCCGTCGGCAAGTGCGTGATCTGTACGGCGCTATTCGTGGTGTTGACGCCCTGTCCACCGGGGCCACCCGAGGCCGCGATGTCGACCTTCAGGTCCTTTTCGTCGATCGTGATGTCGACCTCTTCGGCCTCCGGCAGCACGGCCACCGTGGCGGTCGAGGTGTGAATGCGCCCCTGGGCTTCGGTCGCCGGCACGCGCTGCACGCGGTGCACGCCGCCTTCGTATTTCAGGCTCGAAAACACGCGCTGGCCGCTGACCAGCGCCACCATTTCCTTGAGCCCACCCGCGGCCGCGTCGCTGGTGTTCATGATCTCCACGCGCCAGCCCTTGGTCTCGGCGTAGCGCGTGTACATGCGGAACAAGTCGGCGGCGAACAACGCTGCCTCTTCCCCGCCCGTGCCGGCGCGAATCTCCAGGATGGTGTTGCGCTCGTCGTTCGGATCGCGCGGCAACAGCAGCACCTGGATCTCGCGCTCCAGCGCCTCGAGCTTACCGAGCAGCTCGGGTAGCTCCTGCTCGGCTAGCGGACCCAGCTCGGGATCGGAGAGCGCTTCGCGATCGTCGGCGATCTGCTTGTTCAGGTACGTCCACTTGCCGAACGCCTCGGTAACGGGCAACAGCTGCGCGCGCTCGCGGTTCAGGCTGGTGAGCGCGTTGTTGTCCGATAGCGTCTTCGGATCGCACAGCAGCTGTTCGACCTCTGCGAAGCGGCGCGACAGCGTCTCGAGCTTGCCGGAGGGAATCATGCGGCCTTGGCCGGCTCCGCCAGCGCCGCATAGCTTTCGAAGGCGGCGTCGCCCTCGCGCACCTGCGCGTCGCCTCGCTCGACGCGCAGCGTGACCAAGAGTGCCGACAGCGCGACCTCCAGCTGTCGATCATCCGGCTCGATGGTGGTGATCTTCTGCACCAGGAAGCCTGGCCACAGCAGTAGCGACAGCGGGCCCGTGGAGCAATGCCGGGCCAGCACGCGCTGCAGCTCGAACGTGATGGCCGCGATCAGCGGCAAGAAGGGCAGCTTGAGCACGAAGAACAGCACGTTGTCGGCCAGCCTACCCAGGCCGAGCTGCGGCAAGAAGGGGCCGAGGCCGCTGAACACCAGGATCGAAACCAGCGCGACCATCACGATGAAGGTGGTGCCGCAGCGCGGGTGCAGCGTGGTGTACTTGCGCGCGTTTTCGACCGTGAGCTCGGCGCCCGACTCGTAGGTGTAAATCGATTTGTGCTCCGCGCCGTGATACTGAAACACCCGATAGATTTCGGGCAGGCGCCGGATCAGCAGCATGTAGCTGACCAGGATGGTCAGCTTCCCGACCGCCGTGAGCAGCTGAAACAGCGGCGAGCGCACGTCGAGGTCGAGCGACAGCAGACTGGAGGCGCCCGCGGCGAAGGCCTGCGGCAGCGCGACGAACAGCCCGATCGCGAACGCGATGCTGAGCAAACCGACCAGGCCCCTGCCCTTGGGCTCCTGAGCGGGTTTGGGCGCGGGCGAAAGCTCTGGCTCGGCCGTCAACAGCTGCACGATCGGCAGCGAAAGCGCCGACAGCAGCGTCGCGCCGCTGGCCTTCTTGGCCTTCTCCTGCTTTTCCTCCGCTTCGAGATCCTGCTCGAAGATCTCGGCCGAGAAGCGCAGCGACTGGCTGCCCAGCTTGATCGCCTCCACCAGCGCGACCATGCCGCGCACGATCGGCCAAGCTGCTTTGCCGCGCCGCACGTCCGCCATCGGCCGCTCGCGCACCACCAGCGAGCCGTCGCGGCGGCGCACCACGGCCGAGTAGGCGTGCGGCGAGCGCATCATCACGCCCTCGAGTAGCGCCTGCCCGCCGATATAAGGCCTGGCCACTCCGTCAGGTCCAACTACGGCGGGCTGATTCGACATCTCGCTCCCTACTATAACGCGTTGCGACGGCCCTGCTCGCCCCTGAGCGTGAGCGAGATTGAACAGGAAGGGCAGAAGGACGGAAGGTTCGGTTGGTTCGCCGGACCTGCGGTCCGCAGAGCGCCGATCAGCAACGTTTCATCACCGATCGGAGCCCTCCAACTCGAACCCCAAACCCCTTCTGACCTTCTGATCTTCCTGTGAAAATCTGGGAGCCGGAAGGAGCCGCGCGAAGCCGTTACTTCTTGGCGTTGGCGGCGTACTTCTTGCGGAAGCGATCGACGCGGCCCTGCGTATCCATCAAGCGGTGCTTGCCGGTGTAGAAGGGGTGGCAAGCCGCGCAGACGTCGACCTGCAACTCGTTGCGGGTGGAGCGCGTCTCGAACTTGTTGCCACAGGCGCACGACACGTTGACAGCCTGATACGCCGGGTGAATTCCGTCTTGCATTTGGTATTTCTCCTGAGCCTCATGCGCCAGGCGCTGGGGGGCTCGAAAGGGACGCGCAACCTAATCTCTGAATCGCCCTTGAGCAAGCTCGCCCGCGACAAGGGCGTATCAGTTCGCCTCAGCGGCGGTCAGGTCTGTTTGGGCTGTGGTGAC
>DATDEV010000204.1:0-4595 GCA_036522995.1 Polyangiaceae bacterium | reverse complement strand
GCAGCGCCTGGTGTCGCTGTTCGAGCTGTTCCTGCGCCAGATGTCACACGAGCTGAACGAGACGTTCGCGGTGGGTGACAAGGACGGCTGCGCGCTGTGGAAGCGCCCCGGCGAGCACCGTTACCCATTCTACCGCCAGGTGCTGTGGCTGCCCGCCTACCTGCGCAGCCTGGGTCTCAAGCGCATGCCGGGCGCGCTCAGGTTGCTGGGGACGATGGAAGAGGCGCACGAGCGTCTCGCGCCCGAACCGCACTTCTACCTGTTCCTGGTCGGGGTCGACCCCGAGCGACAGGGCCGCGGTCTGGGAGCCCAGGCGCTAACCCCCACCCTTCAGCAATGCGATCGCGACGGACGTCAGGCGTTCCTCGAAACCGCGCAGCCCTCGAACGTTGCCTTCTACGAGCGGCGCGGCTTCCGGATACGCCAGGTGCTCGAAGGCGCCGAGTTTCCGACGCTGTGGTTCATGACGCGTGATCCGCGCTGAAGGGGTGGCTGGTCCGGCGCAAATCACCGTCAGATACCACTGACGGAGGGCCAAGGGCTTGCGGCGGCGATTCAGCGAGAACGTCCATTCGTTTATGACGCGAAGGATTGCTTGGGACGAAGGGCGTTGGACGAGTCCGCCGGTGAGCGCGCGCCAGCTGGGGGAGCAGCTCGTGGTGGGGGCGGAGCAGGGCAGCGACTTTTGGGAGAAGACGCTGTACGGGTTCGAGCGGTCGTCGGGGCATGCGCTGCTGGCCGCTTGGGGGCCGGACAGCGCGGTGGAGGTGTCCTTCGATTTGCGCGGCTTCGATGAGCTGTATGACCAGGCGGGGCTGATGCTGTGGAGCTCGCGCACGCGCTGGATCAAAGTGGGTGTCGAGATCAACGACGGTGTCCCCCACGTGGGAGCCGTGGTCACGGACGGGTTCTCCGATTGGTCGTTGGCTCCGGTGCCGGAGTGGAGCGGCAGTATCGTGACGATTCGCGCCAGCAGCTCGAAGGACGCCGTCATCCTGCGCGCCACCGCCGCCGGTCACGCCTGGCGCACGCTGCGCGTCGCTCATTTCGAGCCCGGCTCCGCCGCGCAAGCTGGCCCATTCCTGTGCGCGCCCCAGCGCGCCGGCTTCGAGGTCCGCTTCATCCGCTGGCTACACACCGAGCCCGACCCGGAGCTGCATTGGAGTCCCCCCCTGCCGGAGCTCGACTGAGCTCCGACAGCTCAGAAATTGACCTGCACCTCGAAGATGCCCTGGGCCACGTTGTTCAGGTGCTCGTAGTCGAACACGCCGCCGGAGAGCTGAAGCTCCAGGTCGTAGCTCTCGATGAAGTAGTTGGCGCCTGCTTCGAACGACCACACGCGGTCGTTGGCCAGCGTCGGTGTCGCGACCTCCGTCCCGATGTGGGGGTTCAAGTAGCCGATGCGGATCAGCGGCTGCACCTTGTCGGCGATGGTGTAGCCAGCAGCCGCATAGAAACCGTGACCCTCGAGCCGCTCCGGATCACCATCGCCGGTCTCACCATCCCAGCCGTGGATGTACTCGGCCTGTAGCAATACCTTTTCGTAGTCGAGCTTCAGATCGCCTTCCAGGCGGTCCTTGGTCGCCGAGGAATTGCGCTTGTTGAGACCGACGTAGCCGGCCGCGCCGACGGTCAAGCCCTGGAACGGATAGGCTTCCAAGCGCAGCGCGCCGTCCTTCTGGTCGTCGTTTTCGAGCCGGTTTTGCCCCGCGCCGTTGAGCACGTCCGCGCGGTAGTAGAAGTGCTTGCCGAGCTTCTTGTCGACCTTCACGCCGATGTCGCGGCGCGCGCTGTAGTGCCGCGTGACCAGCGCGAACTCCGGCATGATCAGCTTGGCCGTGCTGTTGTACGCTTCGTAGCCGATTGGGATCTTGAACTGGCCTACCGATACGTCGGCGTAGTCGGAGATGAACGTCAGGATGACGTCTTGCAGAATCGTGACTGCGCCGTTCGGTTGTGATGCCGTGACCGTGCCGGGGCTCGGTGCGCTCGCATCGGTCGACGTGACCGCGAGCTTCTTGTCGCTGAACTCCAGCGCGCGCGACGGGTCGATCATCACGTTGTACGCGAAGAGCTTGGGTACGATCTCGCCCTTGATGCGAAGCTCGGCGCGACGCAGGCGAAATCCCGCGGTCAGGTCCTGCTCGCCCTCCACTTCCGTGCTCTGGCCATAGGCCCAGAACTGGAGCTGCGCCGCGGGCTGAAAGAACCCGACCTTTCCCACCGCAAGGCGGCTCGGCGGCGCGGCGTCGGCAGCCTTCGCCGGCTCGGCGGGAGCGACGGGATCCTGCGCGAGATTCTCTGGCTTTTGGCCCGCTGGGTCCGGTATTGCGGCAGGCTCGGCGGCAGCCGGAGGGACCGGCTCCGCTGCTGCTGGCGCCGGCGCGACCGCTGCAGGGGCAGCAGGCGCGGGGGCAGCGGCAGGCGGGGCCGCAGGCGGATCAACCGCTGGCGCCGGCGGGGCTGGCGCGGGTTGTGCGCTGGCCAGAGCCGGCAGGAGCGCAACGAGGGGACTAAGCATGTACACGAGTCGACGCATGGATTTCTACTCAACGGTTAGGTGTCGTGCGCTGAAGCTTCAGCGCGGGATCAGTGCGCAGAGCGCTGACAGCTGGCGAGCGCCACGAGCGCGCGGCGCGCTGCCTTGGTGACTTCGCTGTCTGGGTCCCGCAGCAGCGCTTCGATTTGCGGAGCCGCGAACACGGCTTCGAGCTTGGCCAGCGCGCTGGTGGCGGCGCGGCGCACGTCGGCCACGTTGTCACCCAGCAGCGCTGCGACCGCTGGAGCTCGCTTCCGGGCGCCGATCTCGGCCAGCGCGAGCGCTGCCTCCTTGCGAACCGCCCACTCGACGTCGTGCAGCAGCCCCACCAGTTGCTGGCTCACGCCGTCGTTGTGGCTACCGTGCTTGGCGAGCTGTTTGGCAGCGTCTGCGCGCACGCGCCAGTCGGGGTCCGTCAAGAGCGCGCCGAGCGCGTCACGCACTTCGTGCGTGCGGGCGTAATCGAGCGCGCCGATGGCAAGCCGGCGTACGGCGGCGTCCTCGTCGCGCAGGCGAGCGCGCAGGGCCGCGATGCTGGCCTCCGAGCGCAGATGACCCAGCGCGACCACGGCTTGCGCGCGCACCTCCGCCGACTCGTCGACCAGGCGCTGTAGCAGCGGCGCCTCGGCGCGCGCCGAGCGATGCTCGCGCAAGCCGGCGATGCTGGCTGCCCTCACCTCGGCACGCGCGTGCGACAGGTTGGCGAGCAAGAGCTCCACGGCCTCGGGCGAGCGATCGTCGCGGATGGCGGCGGCTGCCACCTGCCGCACCCGCTCCGCCTCGTCGCCGAGCGCGTTCACGATCGCGGGCAAGCCGCGCGGGTCTCCCAGCTCCTCGAGCAAGCCAATCGCGAGCTCGCGCACGGTGGCGTCGCTGTCCTGGGCAGCCACCAGCAGTGGTTCGAGCGCGCTCGAGTCCAGTACGTCCAAGAGCTCGGTCAACGCAACTTGCCGAGTCGCGACCTCCGGGCTTTGCAAACGCAAGCTCAGCTCCGTCACTTCGCTGCTCATCGCTCAACGCACCAGATACGGGATCTTCACGACGATCGCGTCCTTCGGGCAGTCGGTCTCGCAGGCCAGGCAGTACCAGCACTCGTCGAAGCGCATATGCGCCTTGCCGGTCTCCGGATTGACCGCCAGACAATCGACGGGGCAAGAGTCGATGCACACGCGGCAGCCGGTGATGCAGCGCTGCTCATTGACGATCACCGGCACGTCGAAGCGCGCGGAGGTTTGGGCTCGCGGCGCCGCGGCGGCCTCGGCTGCCTTGACCGTTTCGCGGTTGTCGATCTGGCTCATGGGCTGGCCGTCGCGCTCGAGCTCGCGGCCTGGGGCACGCGAATGCGGTGGTAGGAAGTGAGCTCGCCCGTTTCGAGGGGCACGATGTAGGGCGCCACTGGTCGCTTGAACAGGGCCATCTCGCCCGCCTCGTCTTGCTTCAGGTTCACGTGGCAGAACCAATCGTCGTTGTTCAGCTCGGGGTAATCGAGGCGGTAGTGGTACAGCCCCCAACGACTCTCGGTGCGGAATAGCGACGCTCGCGCCGCCATCTCGGCGCAGTCGCGGATGAAGCTGCACTCGAGCGCGCGCATCAAGTCATGGGGATTCGAGCCACCGAGCTCGTTCAGCTCGTCCTTGGCTTGCATGAAATGCCGCAGGCCAGTTTGCATGCGCACCTCGGTCTTGGGCGGCTGCAAGTAGTCGTTCACCAGGCGGCGCACCTTGTACTCGTACTGGTGCGGCGGCAGGCCATTCGGGCGCTCGAGCGGCGCGAAGATGCGACTGCGTTCGCTTTCGATGGCTTCCTCCGGCACTGCCAGCTGGGATTGCACGGCGCAATACTGCGCCGCGTTCTCGGCGCAGATATCACCGTAAACCAGGGCACCGAGCAGGTAGTTGTGCGGCACGCAGGCCATGTCGCCCGCGGCGTACAGGCCAGGCACGCTCGTCTCACCGCGCTCGCTCACCCACACGCCGGAAGCGCTGTGACCGCTGCACAGGCCGATCTCGGAGATGTGCATCTCCACCGGATCCGAGCCATAGCTTAGACCCCGCCC
>DATDEV010000203.1:0-7691 GCA_036522995.1 Polyangiaceae bacterium | reverse complement strand
TGACCCGCGACGTCGAGCGCGAGGACGTGCGCCGCGAGCTGCGCACGTTCCTGGCGCGCGTCGCCTCCAGCTAGCGGCGTCGCTCAGGCGCCGGTGCTGCCGTAGCCGCCGGCGCCGCGCGTGGTGGCCGTCAGCGACTCGGCTTCCTCGATTTCGAGCTGCTCGACTCGGGCCAGCACCAGCTGCGCGATGCGCGACAGCGGCTCGACGACGAACGGCTCGCTACCGTAGTTGATCAGCACGATGCCGACCTCACCCCGAAAATCCGAGTCGATGGTGCCCGGCGAGTTGACGATGCCGATGCCGTGCTTGAGCGCCAGGCCCGAGCGCGGCCGCACCTGGCCCTCGTAGCCCTCGGGGATCTCCAGCGTCAGCCCGGTCGCGATCAGGCGGCGTTCGCCGGGTGCGAGACGCACGGCTTCGCCGAGGGCCGCGCACAGGTCGAGCCCGGCAGAGCCCGGCGTCTGATAGGCCGGCAGCGGCACGGAGACGGCGCCAACCCGGCGCAGCTTGAGCTTGGGTAAAGTCATGTGCTTTTGGTGGTGAGCGCGCCCTTGTCGATGACGTTGATGCGATGTCGAGCGAAGATCTCGTCCGCCATCTCGGATAGCTTCTGAGCCTCGCGCTGGATTTCCGGGATGCTCTGGTAGTGGGTGGACGCCGAAACGTAGCCCGAGAAAGCGCGGTAGCTCTTGGCCACCTCCAGCTCGTTGCCGATCTCCTTGCAGATCGCGATCGAACGCATGAAGTAGTCGACAGCCTTCACCTCGTGGCCGTCGCCCCAGGCGCCCGCGCCCGTGACCTCACCCAGCGTGCGCAAGGCCACCGCCAGGTGCGGTTTGCTGCGCACCTGGCCGAACAGATCCACCGCGCGTTTGATCTGCTCGCGCGCCGCCTTCAGATCGCCGCGCTCCAGGTGTGCTTTGGCGAGCGCGCGCTTGACGTCGGCCAGGTGCAGCTTGTCGCCCAGGTCCTCGCACAGCTGCTCGGCGTGGAGCAGCACGTCGATCGCCTTTTGAGTGTCGTGCGTGCGCAGGTACGCTTCACCGATATTGGCCATCACGATGGCGATGCGATTGTTGTCGCCCAGATCCTGCGCCAGCAGCTGCGCTTCCTCCAGCAGCCCGAGCGCCTTCTCGTGCTCGGCCTGATCGAGCGCCAGCTGACCGAGATCGTTGAGGCTTTCGACGATGCCCAGCGGATCGGAGAGCTCGCGCCGGATGCGCAGCGCGGCCTCCAAAGCTTCGCGCGCCTGGGCCTCTTGCCCGTGGTCACGCCAGACCAGGCCGATGTTGTTCAGGCTGAGCGCGATCGAGCGCCCGTCGCCCAGCGACTTGCGCATGTCGAGGCCGCGGCGCAGCTCTTCGAGCGCCATCTCGTATTCGCCGCGCATCCACAGCAGCTTGCCGATGTCGTCGTGACAGGAGGCGATGCCGCGCGTATCGCCGGCGCGCTCGAACAGGGTGAGCGACGTCTCCAGGTGATCCTGCGCGAGCGACAGTGAACCGGTGTCGCGGTGGACGCGGCCCATGCGGTTGTGGGCCGCGCCGCCCTTGCCGTGCAGGCCCAACCGGAAGGACAGCTCCAGCATTTCGCGAAACGTGGCCAGCGCCTCGTCGATCCTGCCCAGCAGCAGCAGCACGTCGCCCATGTTGTGCAGGGCGTCGATGCGCCGGCGGGCGTCGTCGCTGCCCAGCAGCGAGAGGCCCTTCTGGTAGTATTCGTGAGCCTTTTTGGCCGCAAAATGCTCACGCGCCACGTTGCCCGCTTCCACGTAAGTGAAAGCGGCGCGCGTCAGACAGCCGGCGTGCTCCAGGTGGCGGGCGAGCACGGCCAGGTATTCCTCCTGGCTGCGCACGGCGTCCTTCTGCGACAGGAAGTCGGCGATGGTTTGGTGGTAGCGCCGCAGTGCGCCGGGGCTGGTCAGCTCGGCGATCTTTTCGCGCTCGCGGTTGTGCTTGAAGATGTACTCCTCGTCGTCCGAAAACGCCGAGTCCGGCAAGCGCAGCAGGTAGTCCCGCTCGACGAGACCCGCCAGCAAGCGCCGAATGCGCGCGATATCCTCGGCCGGCGAATCCGTCCAATAGTCGGGCGCCTTGGCGTCGATGCGGCCGAGCGCGATCAGGGCTCCGAGCCAGAACACGCTGCCCACCGCCGCGGCGTGCTCCAGCACTCGCCGTTCGTGCACGCTCAGCGCCGAGAGCCGCGCCAGCACCGCGTCCTCGACCGTCAGCGGCAAGCGCGCGCTCTGCAGCCGATCCAGGTCCACGCGCCAGGGCGGGTGCTGCCCGCCTTCGGGTTTGCCTTCGGCCAGCACTCCGGCCTCGAAGAACACGCGCACCATGGCTTCCATCAAGCCGGGGGTACCGCCCGACATGCCGAGCGCCGCCTCGACCAAGCGCTGCGGTGGGCCCCCCTCACAGGGGACCAAGAGCTCGCGCAAGATGCGCGTCGCGCTCTCGGCCGAAACAGGCCCCAGCTCCAGCAGATCGTGTCGCGAGCCGCCGAGCTCACGAAACCCCTCGTAGCGGCTGAGCAGCTCCGCGCGCGTCAAGCAGATGATGAGCAGCGGGCCGCGACCGTGCTCCAGCAGGTGCCCAATGAGCTCGAGCGAGTCACCATCGGAAGCGTGCAGATCCTCGAGCACCAAGCACAGCGGGCGCTGCGCCGCGTCTGACTCGAAAAAGCTGCGCACGACCGAGCGCCGCAGCACCCGGGCCTGCACCGCGTCCTCCGCGAGCACGCGCGTCAGCGGCGTCTCCGGAAATGCCACGCTCATGAGCGAGCCGAGCAGGAAGCACACGTCGCCCACCCGCCGATCGTCGAGCACCGATGCCACCTCGGTCCGGACCCGCTCGATGCTCGTGTCGCGATCCTCCCCGTCGTGAACGCCGAAGCGAGCGCGCAGCAGGCGCTCGATGAGCCCGTGGCTCAACGCAGGCGGACGCACCCGCGCCTTGAAGACACGAAACGCCCCTGGCTGAACCTCCAGGAATTGACTCAGAAACTCCTCGACGATGCGGGCCTTGCCGATGCCGGGACCGCCCACCAGCGTCACCGCGCGCGTTTCGCGCTGCTGGAGCGCGTGCTGGGCTGCCTTGCGCAGCGCCGCCAGCTCCGGTTCGCGTCCGATCAGCGGTGCGCGAAGCTCGGGTGGCGGAAGCTGGCTCATGGAGACCGATGCTTGCTCGAAGGATCGCCCCGTCTCAAGCCTTTGCTGGCCCGACCGCTCGGCCTGGCGCAGACTGGGCGTGTTTCCCCTCCCCACGCGACCCCCAGCGCGGCTCAGAATTAGAAAATCCCAGTCTGATCCTTGCGCTGCCGCCCAGCTTGATCGAGTCTGCGCCGATCTTTGCTAGAGTCATGGTTTCCAGTGGCACTGCCCGAACGCAACCCAACCCAAACCGATAGCGCGGAGAAGCGCTCCGTCGGTCGGGGCCTCTTCAAGAAATGCGCAGGTTGCGGCAACGTCCTGACCGCGCCCGAGTTCGCCGCGCGCCTGCACGTCTGTCCGGCGTGCGGTCATCATCATCGCATGAGCGTCGCCGAGTGGCAGAAGCTGCTGCTCGACGATGGCGCGCTCGAGCTGTGGGACGATCACATCGTTCCCGCCGATCCGCTGCTGTTCGTGGACGACAAGCCCTACCCGGAGCGAGTCGCGCGAGCGCAAAAGCAAACCGGCGTCACCGAAGCGATCCAAGTCGGTCGCGGCAAGCTCGAGCGCATGCAGGTTGCGATGGGTTTCTTCGACTTCTCGTTCATGGGCGGCAGCATGGGCTCGGTGGTCGGCGAGCGACTGACGCGCATGTTCGAGCGCGCTGCCGATCAGGAGCTGCCGGTGATCCTGATGCACGCCTCCGGCGGGGCGCGCATGCAAGAGGGCATTCTGAGCCTGATGCAGATGGCCAAGTCGGTCGCGGCGCTGGCGCGCTTTCGAGAGCGTCGCAAGCCGTACATCAGCGTGCTGCTCGACCCGACGACGGGCGGGGTGGCCGCTAGCACGGCCTTTTTGGGTGATATCAACCTGGTCGAACCCAACGCGCTCGTCGGCTTCGCCGGCCCGCGCGTGATCGAGGCCACCATTCGCACCACCCTCCCCGAGGGCTTCCAGAAGTCCGAGTTCCTGCTCAGTCACGGCATGGTCGACGCCATCGTGCCGCGGACCGAGATGAGGAAGCGCATCGCGAGCCTGCTCCAGCATTTGGGCGTCGAGGCCTCTTGAGCGATTTGAAGTCCACGCTCGAGCGGCTGTATGCGCTCGCCCTCCACGGCCGCCAGCTCGGCCTTTCGCGCGTGCAAGCTGCCTGCGACAAGCTCGGTAACCCGGAGCGCTCGTTTCAAGCCGTGCACGTCGCCGGCACCAACGGCAAGGGCACCGTCACCGCGTTCGTCGGCTCGATGGCTCGCGCCGCGGGCACGAACGTCGGCGTGTACACCTCGCCGCACCTGTGTCGCTTTGCCGAGCGCATCAACATCGGCGGGGCACCGATCGAGGACGACAAGCTCGTCTACTACCTCAACCAGGCCATGGACGTCGGGCCCGAGCTGACGTTCTTCGAAGTGGCTACGGTTGCGGCGTTTTCGGCATTTCGCGACGCCGGCGTGCAGCTCGCCGTGATCGAGGTGGGCCTGGGCGGACGGCTCGATGCCACCAACGTCATCCCACCGCCACGAGTCGCCGCCATCACGCGCGTCTCTTACGACCACATGGTCGAGCTGGGTGACTCGATCTCCAAGATCGCCACCGAGAAGGTCGGCATCATCAAGCCAGGCTCGGCCGTGGTGGTCGGCAAGCTACACCCCGACGCGCGCGCCGAGGCCGAACGGCGCATCGCCGAGGTGGGTGCGCGGCTGGTGCCGCTGGGCAGCCCCGAGCCGGTGGCTGGCGCGCCCCTGGCCTACCCGCGGGTAGCGCTGGTCGGCTCCAACCTGGCGGTGGCAGTCACCATTGGTCGCGAGCTCGGCTATTCGCCGGAGGTGCTCGCCAAGGGCGTCGAGCAGACGGTCTGGCCGGGTCGCAACGAGCTACTGCACCGCAACGGTCAGGAGCTCACGCTGCTCGATTGCGCTCACAACCCCGATGGCGCGGTAGCGCTGTCGCATGCGCTCGATCCGAGCGTGCTGGGTGACATCGAGTCGCGCAAGGAAATCGCCCTGGTTTTCGGCGCGATCAGCAGCAAGAACTGGCGCGCGATGTTGAAGCGGCTCGAGTCAGTGGCCGGGCATCGCGTGTTCGTGGCCCCGCCGGTGCGGCGCGCGGTCGACCCTTACGAGATGTCGGCCGCTTACACGGGCGAGGTCGCTGAAGGCGTTCCGGACGCGCTGGCGCGAGCGCGTCAGTTGGTCGGGCAGCGCGGCTTGGTGGTCGTCACCGGCTCCATCTTTCTGGTCGGCGCTGCGCGCGCCTCGCTGCTCAACCTGCCGACGGATCCGGCCATCGATTTGTGAGGCCTACGGCCCGAGCCGAAGGCTCGGGAGCGCCGCAGGCGCAGTGAATTCGGCGGGGCCCCCCTCAGGTTTTGGGGCCCCATCCCCAAAACGGGGTATGAATCGAGGGGCGCGATGCCTTCGTTCGACGTGGTCTCCAAGGTGGATTGGGCCGAGTTCGGCAACGCCCTGCTTCAGGCGCAAAAAGAGATCGGTCAGCGTTTCGACTTTCGGAACACCGAGACCTCGCTGGAGAAGAACGAAGAAGGCATCGTGATCCTGGCCAACGCGGTCGATCGCTGCAAGGCCGCGCTGGTGGTGCTGGAAGAGAAGCTCGTCAAGCGCAAGGTGAGCCTCAAGCACCTCGACAAGCAGGACCCCGGCAAGGGGCCGCGCGGCACGACGCGCCTGCTAGTGAAGCTCAAAGAGGGTATCGAGACCGAGAAGGCCAAGCAGATCGTGAAGATCGTCAAGGACTCCAAGCTCAAGGTCCAGGCCTCGATTCACGAGGATTCGGTGCGAGTGAGCGGCAAGAAGCGCGACGATCTGCAGGAGACCATGCGCCTGCTGCGCGCCCAGGATAGCCTCGAGCTGGATCTGCAGTTCACGAATTTTAGGGACTGAAGGGGCCAGCCCCAGAGTTACGAAGCGTTAGCCATGAGTGAACGAAAGCTGTTCGGGACCGACGGGATTCGCGGCCGCGCCAATGTCGAGCCGATGACGCCGGAGCTCGCTTTGAGGCTGGGGCGGGCGATCACGCTGGTGGCGAGGCGCGGTAAGTCGCGGGCGCCGCGCATCGTGATTGGCAAGGACACGCGCGTCTCCGGCTACATGCTGGAGACGGCGATCGCGGCCGGCATCTGCGGCGCGGGCGGGCGCGTCATGCTGTCGGGCCCGATCCCGACCCCGGCCGTGGCCAACCTGACCCAGAGCATGCGCGCCGACGCTGGCGTCGTGATCAGCGCCAGTCACAACCCCTTCGCCGACAACGGCATCAAGCTGTTCGGCCCCGACGGCTTCAAGCTGCCCGACGCCGAGGAAGCCGCGATCGAGGCGCTGCTCCGCGATCCCAAGCTCGATACGCAGGGCAAGACCGGCGCCTCGGTGGGCCGCGCGGAACGCCTCGACGACGCTCGCGGCCGCTACATCGTGTTCGCCAAGAACACCTTTCCCAAGGAGCTCACGCTCGACGGCCTGAAAATCGTCCTGGATGCGGCTCACGGGGCTGCCTACCGCGTGGCGCCGGCCGTGCTGTCCGAGCTGGGCGCCGAGGTGATCGCGCTCGGCTGCAAGCCCAACGGCGTCAACATCAACCGCAACTGCGGGGCCATGCACCCGGAGCACGTCGCGACCGAGGTGAAGAAGAAGCAGGCCCACCTGGGCGTGGCGCTCGACGGCGATGCCGACCGGGTGATCTTCGTCGACGAGCACGGCGCGATCGTGGACGGCGATGCCATCATGGCCCTCTGCGGCACGCGCATGTGCAAGGCCGGCAAGCTCAACCGCGGCAAGCTGGTCACCACCGTGATGAGCAACATGGGGCTGGAGCGCGCTCTCGAAGGGGCGGGCGGCAGCGTGGTGCGCACCGCGGTCGGCGATCGCTACGTGGTCGAGGCGCTGCGCAGCGAGTCGCTGAGCTTGGGCGGTGAGCAATCCGGGCACCTGATCTTCATGGATCACACCACCACCGGCGACGGCATCGTGGCCGCACTGCAGGTGCTGAGCATCATGGTCGCCGAGCAAAAGCCGCTCAGCGAACTGGCGCACGTGATGGAGCGCGTGCCGCAGGTGCTCGAGAGCATCAAGCTGCCGGCGCGCCGACCGCTGGGCGAGATGACCGAGCTGAGCTCGCGCATCGACGCGGCCGAAAAGAAGCTCGGCCGCGATGGTCGCGTGCTCGTGCGCTGGAGCGGCACCGAAGCCAAGCTGCGGCTGATGGTCGAGGGCCCCGACCCGGTCATGCTCAAGGCCCTGGTCGACGACATGGCCGACGCCGCCCGCAAAGACACCGCCCCGTAACGACCCTCAACCGCTCCGTGGCGAGGGAATCAACAGGGAGGTGGGGAGGCGGGGAGTTTTTTGTTGGTGCGTGCCGGCAGGCACCGCACGACGCCGTTACGAAGCTCGTCGGCGCCGCGCATTACCCCCCCAGAAAATGCAGGGCTCCCCGCCTCCCCGCCTCCCTGTTTTCTTGTCTCGCTCGCCCAGTGGCTTAGAGCGACTTGGCGGCGGCCACGACGGAGTCGGAGGTCATGCCGAGCTCT
>DATDEV010000202.1:0-3275 GCA_036522995.1 Polyangiaceae bacterium | reverse complement strand
ATAGGGATCCCAATGCACCAGCCCAGGCGGCCCCGGCGCAGCTGGGCCTCGCGTGAGCACCGTGACCTCGTCCCCCCGCGCCAGCAGGTGCTTCACGAGCGCACGCCCGATGTATCCCGACCCGCCAGACACGACGATGCGCATGCTTCCTCTCTAGAGCCAGCACCCACCCCTGACAACTCACGCTGGGGGACGGGGGGCGGGGCAACAATGCGCTTTGTTGGGGGCGGGGCCCCAACAAACCACGAGACAGCGCCCCGCTGTACAGCGGGCGGCAACCGGTCTAACAATTCGTGCATGTCGAAGATGCTCGCTCTTTGCTTCGGTTTTGCGGCTCTCAGCATCGGATGTGCCTCGAAACCCGCACCCCCGTTCGACATGCTCAAGACGTCGAACCTCACCGCCTACCGCTTGCAGAACTACGAGCCGCCGGCAGCCGTCGCAGCGCCGGGCGCAGCCGCGCCGGCCATTCCAGGCCTGCCCCCCGAGATTCAGACCTGGATCAAGCAAGGCGCCGCCGGCCTGCAGCAGCTCATCCCGCCCGGCCTCCAGATCCCGGGGCTCACACTGCCCGGTACGGCCCCGCTGGCACCGGCGGTCGACACCACGCCGCGCTTTCACACCTTTCGCATCCTGTCGCAGACGCAGGTGCTCGACGCCGACTTGAAGGAAGAGCTCGCCGAGCTGCTGGGCGATGCCGACAGCTTCGACAACACCCAGGCGCGCTGCGCGCCCAACGTGTTTTACGCTGAAATGGGCATGTCCTTCGGCAGCGCCCCGGGCGCTCAGACCAACGACATGCTGGTCTCCTTCTCGTGCAACCAGGTCGTGTCGCGCAGCTTCAGCTGGCCGCACCCCGCGACCGGCATGAAGGCGGACACCGTGAAGTCGCTGTCCGAGATGGTGCAGAAGGTCTTCCCGCAAGGCACCTGAGAACGCTTTTCCTGCCGCGGACCAACGCGGCAAGAAAGCCTCTACCCCAATCCATCGTGGTGCTGGTCGGTGCCTGATCGGATCTATGGTGGTACTTAAATAGGTGATCGACAAACGATCCGAGGTTTGATCTAACTGACAGCAGATTGGACGGAGCTGCTGCAGTTTCAGAGGTAGGGCGCCCCGAGGTAGCTCGGTTCACGCCGTGCCTGCGCCTGTTCACGGAACGGATGTGGGTGAGCTCTGGGGAGTCCAGCTCCTTCGAGAAGGGCCAGGAGCAGGACGTCCCGGTCATCAGCCTGTGCTTCGAGTACGAGGGCGTGCGGGTGCGGGCGGCCGATCGGCGGGAGCGCTTCTTCGTGGGTCGGGCCGCCGGCATGGCCCTGGTCGGGCGCGACCGAGGCGGCGAGGCGCGGGCCCAGTGTCTGCTGGAAGGCTTCGGAGCCATCGAGCTGAACCAGTTCGAGGACGTGGCGGCCGATCTGGACTCGGACGCCGACTACATCGTGCAGCTCGACGGCAACGTCCATTCGTATTGCTCGTTCTCGGCCTACGCGCTGCCTCAGCTGCGCGCGCTGGGCTGGCAAATCGAGGTCGACTCCAGCTACCCGTATCAGGTCGTCGAGACCGATGCGCCCTGGTACGCCGCCATCGAGCCCGACGAACAGCGCACCGACTGGTTCGCGCTCGAGCTGGGCATTCAGGTCGACGGCAAGCGCGTCAACATGCTGCCCGCCATGCTCGAGCTGCTCGACGGCTGCTCCGACGGCGAAACGCTCGAGGCTCTGCTCAAGATGCCAGCCCGCTTCCGCGTGGTGCCGGTGGGGCAGAACAAGTACCTGCCCGTGCCGCCCGAGCGCCTCAAGGCGCTGATGCAGGTGCTGCTCGAGATGTACCGCGGCGAAAAGCTCGAGCACGGCACGCTGTGCTTTCCCCGTTCGCGCGGCAGCAGCGTCGCCAAGCTGGATATGGCGCTCGGCGGCAGCGCGCGCCTGCTCTGGTCGGGCATCACCAGCGTGGTCGAAAAGGCTCGCCAGCTGCACCAGGTGCCGCGGCCGACGCCCTTGCCCATCGGTCTGCAGGCAACGCTGCGCCCGTATCAGGAAGCCGGAGTCGAATGGCTGGGCCAGCTGATCCAGCACGAAGCGGGCGGCGTTCTGGCCGACGACATGGGCCTGGGCAAGACGCTGCAGACCATCGCGCATCTGGTGCGTGAAAAGGAGTCGGGTCGTCAGGATCGCCCGAACCTGATCGTGCTGCCGACCAGCCTGATCGGCAACTGGCAGCGCGAGCTGGCCAAGTTCGCGCCGGCGCTCAAGGTGTGCGTGCTGCACGGCCCCAAGCGCGAACAGCACCGCGGCGAGGTGGCCGGCGCAGACGTGGTGCTGACGACGTACCCGCTGCTGGTCCGCGACATCGAGTCCTTCGAGAACCAGCCATTTTACCTGGTGGTGCTCGACGAGGCGCAGGCGATCAAGAATCCACGCAGCTTGGCCGCCCGCACGGTGCGCCAGCTGGCGGCTCGCCATCGCCTGTGTTTGAGCGGCACCCCGGTCGAGAACAACCTCGAAGAGCTGTGGTCGCTGTTCGATTTCTTGATGCCGGGATTTTTGGGCGACATGGAGCGCTTTCGTTCGCACTTTCGCATACCGATCGAGCGCAGCGGCAACCAGCAACGGCTCGAGGCGCTGCGCGACGCCGTTTCGCCATTCATTTTGCGGAGAATGAAGGAGACGGTGGCCAAGGATTTGCCGCCCAAGACCGAGATCGTTCGGCCCGTCGAGCTGGGCGACGATCAGCGCGAGCTGTACGAGAGCATTCGCGTCGCCGCGCACGGCGATGTGCGGCGCGCGATTCGGCAAAAGGGCGTGACGGCGTCGACCATCGCCATCCTGGATGCGCTGATGAAATTGCGCCAGGTGTGCTGCGATCCACGACTGGTCAGCGTGCCCTCGGCGCGCCGGGTAAAGAGCTCGGCCAAGTGCGAGCTATTCTTCGAGCTGGTGACGCAGCAACTGGCGGTTGGACGCCGCGTGCTGGTGTTCTCGCAGTTCACGCGCATGCTCGACCTGCTGGCTGAGGGGCTCAGGGAGCGAAAAATCCCCTACGTGGAGCTGACCGGCGCGACTCAAGATCGACAGAAGGCCGTCGATCGCTTCGAAGGACGCGAGGTCGACGTGTTCTTGATCAGCCTCAAGGCTGGCGGCACCGGGCTGAACCTGACCAGCGCCGACACCGTGATTCACTACGATCCGTGGTGGAACGGCGCTTCGCAAGCGCAGGCCACCGACCGCGCCTACCGCATCGGTCAGAAGCGGCCGGTCTTCGTGTACAACCTGATT
>DATDEV010000201.1:0-4075 GCA_036522995.1 Polyangiaceae bacterium | reverse complement strand
GGGGCTGAGCCAGGGGCTGGAGCCGTTGGCCAGCGACAGCACGTCCGAGCGCTGCGCCGAGCCGAGCAGGGCGGCGGCCAGGCCGTCCCAGGTTTCGCCTTGCCGCACTACGTGGTGACCGAGCGCCGGCACTTCGAGCCGCATGCCGCGCACGATCGGCGAGCCACCGCGCGCGTCCAGGTCGTTGGCGGCGACCAGCAGCTTCTCGAACTGGATGCGCCCGTAGTAGCGCTCGGCGATCGACGCCAGCGTGTCCTTTTCCGTCACCACGTGCGGAAAAGCCTGGGCGTGGCCGACGAGCGAACCGAGCGCGAGCAGCGCCGCAATCCAAAGCCGTTTCATGCGCGCGCAGCATAGCGCAACGCGCGCCCTTAGCGGGGTGCCGGTAACGACCGGGAGGAGGGGGGCTCGGATGTGTGGCGCAGGATTTCGCCCGAGTACTCCTCGGGTAGGCCTTCGAGCGGGATCGCGTTCAGCAGCTTCTCGAGCTCACGGGCGCTCACCGGACGCTCCGCGGCGCGCTTGCGCAAGCAAAGGGCGATGGCCAGGCTCAGGCCCTCGGGCAGGGGCAAGTCCGGGCGGGTCTCGTTGATGCTGCGGGGGATGGCCCGTTGGTGCAGCTCGAGCAGCTCACGCCGGTTGCGACCGCGGATGGGCAGGTCGCCGGTGACGGCTTCGAACATCATCACCCCCAGGGCGTACAGGTCGGTGCGCGCGTCCACCGGTGCGCCGATGCACTGCTCGGGCGCCATGTATTCGGGCGTGCCGAGCGTGTAGCCGTCTTGCGTCAGCGACTCGGCTTCGTTGAACTTGCTCATGCCGAAGTCGAGCACTTTGATGGTCTTGTCTTCACAGATGAAGATGTTGCCCGGCTTGAGATCGCGATGCACGACTCCCAGCTGATGCGCCGCCCACAGCGCCTTGCAGACTTGGGCGAACATCGGCACTGCGAAGCCTGGCGCCACCAGCCCCTGATGCTTGAGCGTGGATGCCAGGCTGTGCCCGCGGAGCAGCTCCATCACCACGTAGATGGAGCCGTCGGGCAATTCGTCGAGGTCGAGCGTGCGCACCACGTTCGGATGCTCGATCGAGCCTTGCACGCGCGCCTCGCGGCGCAAGCGCGCGATTTCCGAAGCGTCCATGGCGGCGGCGCCGCGCAGCACCTTGACCGCGACCTCGGTACCGAGCGCCACGTGCTCGGCCGCGTACACCACGCCGATGCCGCCAGAGCCGATCTTGCGCAGGATGCGATACTTGCCGCCCAGCACGCTGTCGACCATGTCGCCGGCGGCGTCGCGGAAATGGCCGCGCACCTCCAGCCCGCGTTCGAGCGCCGCGATGCGGTGCTTTTCGAAGACCCTGAGCGAGCGCTCTTCGGACACGCGCTCCGATGCGATGCCGAGCGCGGCGCCCAGCCCTGCGCCCATGCCCGCGCCGATGGCCGCGCCCATCAAGCTGCCCGAGATCATGACCGCGCCCCCGCTGGCGGCGGCGCCCAGCAGCGCTCCCAGCGCGATCGAGCGCTTCTGGCCGAACTTCCAGCGGATCAGGTAGGCGCACTCGGAGTCGCCGCGCGACAGGCAACGCGGGTGCTCGATGCTGGCGCTGGGCAAGCCCCAGATCATGGGAATGGCGGCGAACTCGGCCCGCCGGGCCGCGCAGAGCAGCTCGTCGGCTTGCCCTTCCTCGCTGTCTTGGCGAGGCTGGTACACGATTTCGGCGAAGCTCGGGCCGGCGCTCTTCAGCTCGCAGCTGCCGACGCGCGTCGTTTCCGAGGCGTTGGCGGCCAGGTAGCGGTAGGCGTCGACCGGGGCCGACGCGACGCGCAGCATGCGCACGTAAGCGCCCAGGGACTCCGGATGGGTCATCCAGGCTCCGCGTTCGGCTATCGCGCCGGGCCCGAGCGCCGACGCGACGGCCCGCAGCAGGCGCTTGCCGGCGGCTACCGAGAGCCAGCCGGCGTCGTCGTTCATCAGGCCGACCGGAATGCCGGCCGTCGACAGCAGGGCGCGCAGCGCAGCCTCGCCCCGCTCGGCGCGTAGCCGCAGGAGATACGGACGAAACCAAGTGCTGCGCAGCTCCTCGCGCCCGGTTCCGGAGCGCGGCGGGCTCTTCTTGCCGTCACGGCGTTCGCGCACTTCCGTCATTGCGATTCGACGTCACCCATGGCCAGGAGGAGGCCCCGGCCCGAGATTCCCAGCGCGAGGAGACGCCTCGCTGCACTGAGCTGACCAGCATAACAGCTCGGCAGGCGCTCGGCGAGGGTGGTACCTTGTGGCCCCTCTGTTGCATCGGGCGAGCCCTCGCCCGCTCGTTTGGCCCTGCTCCAACTCGCAATCGTCGACTTTCAAGGGATTTGTAAATGCCTGAGCCGCTTTCGGATGCGTTCGTACTGTTCGGCGCTACTGGTGACCTCGCCTTCAAGAAGATTTTCCCCGCGCTTCACTCGATGCTCAAGCGCGGAACCCGCCCGTTTCCGATCGTGGGCGTGTCGCGCGGCGGCTCGAGCCTCGAAGTGCTGCGGGAGCGCGCCAAGGCGAGCATTCAGGAGTTCGGCGGCGGCGTAGACGAGAAGGCCTTCGAAGCGCTGGCGCAGAACCTGCGCTACGTCGACGGGGACTACACGAAGGAAGAGCTGTTTCGTAAGATCAAGCAGACCGTCAGCGAGGCCAACGCCAAGAGCCCGATTTACTTCCTGTCCATTCCCCCCAGCGTGTTCCCCAACGTGGTCGAGACGCTGGGCACGAGTGGCTGCGCCGACGGCGCGCGCGTGATGGTGGAGAAGCCGTTCGGGCGCGATCTGGCGTCGGCGCGTGTGCTCAACGCGACGCTGGGCAAGGTGTTCCCGGAGGACCGCATCTTTCGCATCGACCATTTCTTGGGCAAGGAGCCGGTGCAGAATCTGCTCTATTTCCGCTTCGCCAACTCGTTCCTGGAGCCAATCTGGAACCGCAACTACGTGAAGAGCTTCCAGGTCACGATGGCCGAGAAGTTCGGCGTGGCTGGGCGTGGGCGCTTCTACGAAGAGGCTGGGGCGATCCGCGACGTGGTGCAGAATCACTTGCTGGAGGTGCTGGCGTTTCTGGCGATGGAGCCGCCGCCTGCGGGTGATCGCGAGGCGCTGCGCGACGAGAAGACGCAGCTGCTCAAGTCGATACGCACGGTGTCGTCCGAAAACTGCGTGCGGGGGCAGTTTCAGGGCTACCGCGACGAAGACGGGGTGGCCAAAAACTCCACCGTCGAGACCTTCGCGGCCATGGCCTTTCACGTCGACTCGTGGCGCTGGGAAAACGTGCCCTTCTACGTGCGCACCGGTAAGCACCTGCCAGTAACGGTGACCGAGGTGCTGGTAGAGCTGCACCGCCCGCCGCACATGGTGTTCAAGGAAGCCGTGCCGCAGCGCGGCAACTACCTGCGCTTCCGGCTCGGCCCGGATTTCGCGATCGCCATCGGCACACGCGTCAAGCGCGCTGGCGAGGCCATGGCCGGCGACAGCACCGAGCTGTTCGTCACGCAGCAGAACCCGACCGAGATGGGAGCCTATGAGCGCCTGATCGGCGACGCTATCCGCGGGGATGCCAACCTGTTCGCGCGCGTCGACAGCGTCGAATCGGCCTGGCGCATCGTCGAGCCGATCTTGGGCGACGCCACGCCCATCTACGAATACGAAAAGGGCGGCTGGGGCCCGGCGGAAGCCAACCGCATCCTCGAAAACGGCACCCTCTGGCACGACCCCAAGAAGTAGAGCCGGGGAATCAACAGGGAGACGGGGAGGCGGGGAGCGAGCATTTGGGGGTTCGAGGCGCGAGGCGCTGCGTTCATCCGTGAAGGCGCAGCGCGCCACCGCTTGGCTCGCACCCAAAAAAACTCCCCGCCTCCCCGCCTCCCTGTTGATTGGGAAGCCGTAGAGCTACTCACGTCGTCGTCGTGGAGCGCGCGAGCCGCTCCGCGGGGCGGAGGGCGGCTGCTGCTAGTAGGCAGAAGATTGGGGACAAGAAGAGGTGGTAGCGGTCTTCGCCGAAGAAGACCACGTGCGTCAGCGCCGTGATCAGGATCGCGCCCATGGCGACGCGAC
>DATDEV010000200.1:0-2456 GCA_036522995.1 Polyangiaceae bacterium | reverse complement strand
GCGCCGCTTCGTGCCGTCGCTGGTGCTCGATCAATGGGCGACGGCGCGCCGCGCCTACCGCGTGCGGCTCGACACGGGCGCCGAGCTGATCGCCAGCGGTGACCATCGCTTCCTCACGCCGCACGGCTGGCGCTACGTGATAGCTCCTGGCAAAAATCCGCGCTCGCGCCTGTATCTGCGAGAAAAGGACACCTGCCTGGGACCCGGCAAGGCCCGGCTCAAGGCGCGCGGGTTGTTCAAGTCGGGGCCGCGCGACGTGGCGAGCAGTGTCGCGGGCGCCGTCGCCGCGGTCGAGCCGCTCGGTACCTCGCTACCGCTGTTCGACATCGCTACCGAAACGGGCGATTTCGTGGCCAACGGCGTGGTCAGCCACAACTGCTACGCGCGGCCCACGCACGAATACCTGAGCTTCGGCGCCGGCACCGACTTCGAGCGCAAGATCGTGGTCAAGCCTCACGCTGCCGAGCTTTTGCGCCAGGCCTTCGAACGCAAGAGCTGGCAGGGCGAGCTGATCATGCTCAGTGGCAACACCGATTGCTACCAGCCGCTCGAGAACGAGTACCGCCTCACGCGCGGCCTATTGGAGGTCTGCGCCGAGTACCGCAACCCGGTGCACATCATTACCAAGAGCGCGCTCATCGAACGCGACATCGATCTGCTGCAGCGCCTGCAGCGCGAGGCGTCGGTTGGTGTCTCGATCAGCGTTCCGTTTTGGAACGTGGAGACGGCGCGCAAGCTGGAGCCGTTCGTGACCACGCCCGAGCGGCGCATGAAGGCCGTCAGCCGTCTGGCGGCGGCCGGCATTCCGGTCACCGTCAACATCGCGCCGTTGATCTTGGGTCTGGGCGATCGCGACGTGCCTGCGATTCTGGAGGCCGCGGCTGCCGCCGGCGCGCGCGGGGCCACGCTGATCGCGCTGCGTTTGCCGGGTGCCGTGCGCGAGGTGTTCACGGAGCGCTTGCAGGCAGCCTTCCCATTGGCCGCCGAAAAGGTGCTGCGGCGTACGCGCGAGATGCGTGGCGGCAAGCTGTACGACGCGCGCTTCGGTGCGCGCATGAGCGGCGAGGGTGAGATGTACCGCACCGTCGAGCGGCTCTTTCAGCAGACCTGCGAGCGGCTTGGGCTCAATCGCTGGGAAGGTCATCGGCGCGAGCACCCGAAGAGCTTTCGGCGCCCCACCGATCGCGGCGGCCAGCTGCGCCTCTTCGACCGCTAGCCCCCGCGCTGGTGTTCTGAAGCCGTTCAGAACGTGAGCTCGGCGGAGAGCATGAAGCTCCGCCCGTCTTGCTCGATGCTGGTTTGCGGAAACTCTGCGCTCACCGGCAGCGAGTAGCGCCAATCGAAAGCGTTGTAGACGCCCGCTGCCCAGGCGAAGCCAAAGCGTTCCTCGCGGCCCGAGAGCACCACGTCCCAAATGGCGAAGGCCTCGCTCTTGCCTTGAGCGGCGTCGCTGCTGCGCTCGTTGCGATCGAAACGGCCACCCTCCACGCTGAGCCGCGAGCCCAGCGTGAGCGCGCGGCCGAGCAGCGGCAGCGCGCCCTTGACCGACGCCAGTTGCTCCGGCGAGTTGGCCACGTGACGAAACTCGGGATTTTGCTCGAAGCGCAGGAGCGCACCCGGTGAAGCCTCACTCAGGAAGCGTGAGCGCTGGAAGCTGTAGCTGACGGCCAGCATGTAGCCCTGCCGCCAGTCGCGGCGCAGCCCCAGCTCGGCACCGAACGTGCCGATCGGCGCTTGCGAATTGACGTAGTGCAGCGGATCGCTCTCGTCTCCCTGGCCGGCGCTCAGCACCAGGTCGCGCATGTAGTTGCCGAAGACGGCCAGCGTGCCCACCACGGTCGGCGAGAAGCGATGCGCGTGCTCCAGCTCGAGCGAATAGACACTCTCGGGGCCGATGCTCGGGCTCTCGACCTGGGTGATGCCGCCGTCGTTGTAATACTGCTCGTACACGCTTGGCGCGCGGAACGCTCGGCCCAGCATGAGCTTGGTGTTGCCGCGCTCGTAGGGCTTGCCGATGATCGCCAGCCGGGGGTTGAGCGTTTTTCCGAAGCTGGAGTAGGCGTCGAGACGCGCGCCGACCGAGATCAGCAGCCGCTCGTGGGCGCGCACGTCCGCCAAGGCGTAGATCGCGCCGATCTGATACGGCCGTGAATCGTCGAGAAACGCTTCCGCCGCGTCCACGGCCTGCTGCTCCACCTGCACATGCAGCTGGCCTTCGCCTCCCACCGTTAGCTTGAACGCGTCACCGGCACGCAGCTCGACGCGCTGCTCGAGCCCGAACCACGTGCCCTTGAAGGAGTCGCGCTCGATCCCGCCTTCGCTCTCTGGTCGCGCGTAGTTGCCTCCGAAGCGGTAGTGGTTGGCGTGCAGCCGCGTCATGGTCGCGAGCGACGAGCTGAAGCGCGGCTCCGCCTTGAGCTCGAGCGAGGCGCGCGAATCGATCTGCCGGGTGCGTG
>DATDEV010000199.1:0-7068 GCA_036522995.1 Polyangiaceae bacterium | reverse complement strand
AAGGTACCCAGTAGCTGCGCTCCGAGCGGCGCCGGAGCCAGCGCCACGCTGGGCTCGCTGCTCGGGCCGCTGGTCAGCACCAGGACGGCGCCGCCGGCGACGGCTGCGATGCCCACCGCTAGCGTGACGTTGGCGAGCGTGGTGTACAGCTTGCCCTGATCGATATCCGATTGCATCTCGGGCGGGCAAACGTGATCTGGGCAGGCGTCGTCCAACTTCGAAATCTTGCCGGAGCGCAAGGCGAAGAACACGCCGGAGGTCGCCAAGCTGGCGATACCGATGCCGCCGATGACATAGCCGGGCACGCGACTGCGTCCGCTAGGCGGGGGCGCTTCGGTGACCGAGGGCGGCGCCATCGGCTCGGGCTCCAGCACGACCTCGATGGTCTCGCTCTGTTGTTCGGCGACGCGGATTGACTTGCGGAACGGCTTGAAGCCGGGCGCCTTGCCCTCGATGGTGTGGGGCCCGGGATCGGTGGGCATTGGCGTGCCGATGACCTGGTCGCCCAGGCTCACGCCGTCGAGCGCGATGCTGGCTGCTTCGGCGCCGCTGCCGCGTCTGACCGTCAACTTGGGGATGCGCTGGCTGAGCGCTTCGCGGCGGGCTTCCACCTCTTCCGCTACCTGATCCGCCTTCTCGGCGCGGGCGTCGGCGGCGGCGAGCTCGTAGTCGCCCAGCGCCGCCACCAGCCGACCGAGCTTCTCTTCGCACAAGGCGATGTTGAAACGCACCTGGGGTGTGGCCTTCACCGTGGCCACTTCCTTCAGCAGGGTCAGCGCGCCGGCCCAGTCGCCCGCGGTCTGTAGCGCCAGGGCTTGTCCGAACTGTTCGCGCGCCTTCTTCAGCGCCTCGGCTCCGGCGTCGGCGGTAGGCTCCTGCGCTAGCGCGGCCGTTGGCACGGCGGTCAAGCCGAGGCTGGCGATCAGCGCCAGCGCCGTAATCTTACGCGAGGTAACGAAAGGAAGGTGCATGTGGATCGAGCGGGACGGACCGTCGCCGCGATCCCCGAATATAACACCAACCAGGAACAGTGAGTAAAGAGGCCTCTCCCTCCGTCCAAGGAGGCCTCTTGTCTCGTGGTGGTTCTTGCCCCAGCCCCAACGACGGGCAGCTGCTGGCGTCGGAGGTCAGGCCCGGTGAATGCTAGGCTCGGGTCGACTTTCGTGAAGGCTCGCCTACTACACCCGCCTCCACCGGCTGCACCGGTCGCCCTGCGCGAACAAGCGCTGCGCGCGCGCGGCGTGTCGACCGTTTTGTGGGTGACGCTCGGGCTGAATCTGGTCGTGGCCGGGGCCAAGATTGCCTACGGGCACGTCAGCGGGGTGCTCTCGATTCGGGCCGACGGATTTCATTCGCTGACCGACTCGGTCAACAACCTGGTCGGGCTCGTGGGCGTGCACTTGGCGGCGCGGCCGGCAGACGCCGGGCACCCCTACGGGCACGCCAAGCTGGAGGTAATGGCGGCCGGCGTGGTCGGAGTCTCTCTGCTGGGCATGGCTTACGACGTGCTCACGACCTCGGCGGCGCGCCTGACGGGGGCTACCAGCGCGCCCAAGCTCGATGCGCTGGCGTTCGTGGTGCTAGCAGCGACGCTGGGAGTGAACCTGCTCGTGGCGCGCTACGAGCGCGTGCAAGCAGAGCGGCTCGGTAGCCCGTTTCTGGCGAGCGACGCGGCGCACACGAGCTCCGACGTGCTGGTGACGCTGGGGGTGATCGCGACCGTGGGTTTGGTGCAAGCCGGCTACACCATGCTCGACCCGTTGATGGCGATCGGCATCGCGGGCTTCATCGCGTGGACGGGGGTGAAGGTGCTGCGCCAAAATCTGCGCTACCTGGCCGACGCTGCCGCGCTCGAACCGGAGGCAGTGCTGGCCGCCGTGATGACCGTGCCCGGCATCGGCGGCGCTCACAAGATCCGCACGCGCGGCACACCGGGAGACATCCACGTCGATCTGCACATTCAGGTGGCTCGGCATCTGGACGTCGTCATGGCGCACCGCGTGACGCATTGGGTGATCGACGCCATCAAGGCCAAGCTGCCCGGCGTGTCGGACGTGGTCGTGCACACCGAGCCGGCCGCCGAAGACCAAAGATGCAACCCCTTACCCGAAGCATCGACCGCCGAACGCTCGGTATCGAGCGATAGCGCTCGCTGAGGCGAGATTGTTCCGCTGCCTCGGTCGCGTGGCGTTTGGGGCTTGGTCGCATGGCGTTTGGGGCCCCATCCCCAAACGCGGCGGGCTGAGGTGTTATCGAGGCCCAAACGCGGCGGGCTGAGGTGTTGTCGAGGCCCAAACGCGGCGGGCTCAGCCGCTATTTCCGAAGGGAAGGCTGGACATGGTTCCGGTTGGCACGGGTGATGCTTCGAAATGCGCAGGAGGTTTCTATGAACCCCAGCGAAAACGCGGCCAAGGGCCAGGTGATCGTGGTTGGCGTGGATTTTTCGGAGGCTTCGGAGCTGGCGGTGCAGCACGCATTCCAGCTGGCTGCACGTGAGCCTCGAGCCGAGGTGCATTTGGTCAACGTGGTGCAGACCTACGGCAACCAGGTCAGCTACGAGATGCCCGTGGATGCGTCGGCGCTGTCCGTGCTCACGGTCAACGAAGCGCGCCAGCGCTTTCATCGCTACGCCGATCAGGTTCTCGCGCGCTTCGTCGCAGAGAACCCGGGCCAGCGCATCTCGCGCTGCGTGGCGCACGTGCGCTTCGATGCGACGGCGGGAGAGATCGCGCAGCTGGCGGCAGATCTCGAAGCCGATCTGGTGATCGTTGGTACGCACGGCCGTACCGGGCTCTCGCGCTTGCTGCTCGGCTCGACCGCCGAGGCGACGGTGCGGCTCGCTCCGTGCCCCGTGCTGGTGGTCAGGGCCAAGGCGCTACCCGAAGCCGGCCCGAGCATCGAGCCACCGTGCCCACGCTGCCTCGATGCTCGCCGCGCTAGCGCGGGGGCGGAGCTGTGGTGCGAGCAGCATCGCGAGCGCCATGGCCAACGTCACACGTACCATCAGCGCGATCGCGTTGGCTCCGACAACGAGCTGCCGCTGATGCTGCGGCAGTGAGACCTCGCGTACTCGGCGCTCAGCCCTGGGTTTGCGTTAGCGGCAAGATCTCGGCGCGCAGCGCCTGGATCTCGTCGAAAGCGCGCTGCTTGAGCCGGCCGACGTCGGCTGCGGTCATGCCTTCGGTCGAGATGGGCTGACCCACCTTCAGCACGCCACGCGCGAAGCTGGGACGCCAGTCGTGCTTGGGCAGGGCGGTTTCGGTCCCCGCGACAGCCATGGGCAGGACGTCCGCTCCCGCGTCGATGGCCAGCTTGAAGGCGCCGTCTTTGAAGGGCTGCGTCTTGCCAGTCTGCGAGCGCGTCCCTTCCGGAAAAATCATCACCGGCACGCCGCGCTCCAGCCAGCGCCTGCATTCGTTCAGCGCTTCCAAGGCCTTGCTCGAGCCGCGCTCGACCCCGACGTCACCCACCAGCCACATGCCCCAACCGATGAAGGGCAGCTTGAACAGGCTGCGCTTCGCCAGCCATTTCATCTCCCATGGTACGTGACAGATCAAGAACACGTCGGTGTGGGAGCAGTGGTTGCTCACGCACACCGTCTTGCGCGCGAGCTGCTTGGGCAGGGCGCCATGGATGCGAAAACGCCAGACCGGGCTGAGCACGGCTGCCGAGTGCGACACCAGCCGGAGCGCCTTGCCCGAGAGGATGCGGCGCGAGTCGAACGGGCGCGTGAAGATATAGACGGTCGCGACGAATACGAACCCGAGCGACGCGACCAGGAACAGCTGGACGCAGGAGATGAGGGCAAGGAGGGTGCGCAAGGCGGCTGGAGACGCCTCTTGCCGCAAATCGCTTTCCCTTGCAATCTTGCTGCCCGATGGGACCCGAGCTGCGCCAGCACGCCCGCCTGCCGCTGGCGTTGATCGGGCTGCTTTCGCTGCTCTCGCTGGCCACGCTGTGGTCGCCACCGGCCGGCAGAACCAGCTGGTGCCTCGAGGTCGGGCCGGGGCTGTTGATGGTGGGGGTGCTGGCGGCGACTTACCGGCGGCTGCCGCTGTCACACTTCGTTTACGTGTGCGTGCTGCTGCACCTCCTGATCCTGATCTACGGCGGCTACTACACTTACGCGCTCACCCCGCTCGGCAACTGGGCCAAAGACACCTTTCAGCTCTCGCGCAACCACTACGATCGCATCGGGCACTTGGCGCTCGGGGTTTTCCCGAGCCTGCTGGCGCGTGAGGTTTTGCTGCGCTCCACGCCGCTCCAGCGCGGCGGCTGGCTGTTCTTTCTGGTGTGCTCGGTGGTGCTGGCGTTTGCCGCCTTTTGGGAGCTGCTCGAATGGTGGACCGTGCTGCTCACGGCGTCAGACGTCGGCATCGCCTTCCTGGGCTCACAGGGCGACATCTGGGACGCCCAATGGGACATGCTGCTCGCGCTGCTTGGCGCCCTCGTCGCCGTGCCGCTGCTTGGCCCCTTCCAAGACCGCTCTATGTCGAAAGTGCCGGCTGGGGACGCGCGCAGTTGAAAATGGCGGCTGCCCCGGGTTACATGCCGGAGCATGATCGCTCGACCCGGAACGTCGCTGGCGCTGCTGCTTTCGCTGCTGGCCCTTGGTTGCAACGCTCGAGACGCCGAGAAGTGCAATCAGGGCTTCGACGTGACGCGGCAAGCCATCAAGAACAACGACTTCGCGCTCGGGCGTCAGTGGCGTGAATACGCCTACAAGCAATGCGACGCGGCCGGGCAGGACAAGGATGGCCTGGCCACGCTCGACAAGGAGCTCGCCACGGCCGAGGCGACCGTCAAAGCCGCTGCCGACGCCGAGGCTCAGCGCAAGGTCAAGAACGACGCGCTGCTCAAGCTGTTCATCGCCTTCGCCAGCAGCAACCGCGCCGCGCCCGACAAGGCCTCCTCGGCGCCGGTGTGCGAGCCCCCGGCAGACGCAGCTGCAGCAGCGCAGGTTAGCCGCACCAAGGAGCAGCTCTGCACTGGCACGCGCACGGCCGGCGACAGCACGCTCACGGTTCGCTACTGGGACGCCGACCGCAAGCTGATGCGCTTCGCCACCAAGTTTCCCGCGCCCGTGTCGTGCCAGGATTTCGGCGCGACCGTGGTCAAGCAGTTCGACGTGCCGGCCGCCAACGGCGGCAGCGTCAAGCGCTCTCGCTGCGACATCGGCAGCGGCGCGCTGCAGGGCATGGGCGTGGTGGTCAGCGAGGCCAACAACGCCGAAGCCTACATTTTCGAGCCGGCCTACCTTGAAAAGGACCGGCTGCTGAAGCAAATCGCCGGCGGCTAGCCCCGCGCCGGCTCCGAGGGAGCCCATGCAGATCGAGCTGATTGCCACTGCCAGTGAAGATTCGGCCTACTTGCCCAGGCTAGGGCTGGGTGTATTGGCGGCGCTCACGCCAGCTAGCGACGAGGTCATCTACACCGACGACCTGGTCAAGCCGTTCGACGTCGAGCGCGACGTGAAGGACGTCGACCTGGTCGGCATCAGCGTCGACAGCAAGACGGCCAGCCGCAGCTACGCCATCGCCGACGCCTACCGCAAGCGCGGCGTGAAGGTGGTGCTGGGTGGCATTCATCCCACGGCGCTGCCCGAAGAGGCGCTCATGTTCGCCGACTCGGTCGTGGTCAGCGAAGCCGAAGACTTGTGGCCACAGGTCGTGGAGGACGCACGCGCTGGCAAGCTCAAGCGCCTGTACAAGGGGCAGCTGCCCGACCTGTCGCTCCCCGGGCGGCCGCTGGCGCGCCGTGACCTGTTCAAGAGCAAGAAGTACATCCCGTTTCAGGTCGTGCAGACCATGCGCGGCTGCCCCTATCCGTGCGAGTTTTGCAGCGTTTCCACGGCCAACGGCACCACCATGCGCTTCCGCCCGGTGGGCGACGTGCTCGGCGAGCTCAAGCAGCTGGGCAAGCTGATCATGTTTGCCGACGACAACGTGATGATCCACCGCAAGTACTCGGGAGAGCTGTTCGAGCGCATGGGCGAGCTCGACAAACACTGGATTGGCCAGTGCTCGCTGGCGGCGGTGGGCCGCATCGAGAACATCAAGCTGATGGCCGAGAGCGGCTGCAAGGCGCTGTTCATCGGCTTCGAGAGCATCGACGACGAAACGCTGGCCTTCACCGGCAAGCGCCAGAACCGTCCCGCCAAGTACAAGGACGTGCTCGACATGCTGCACGACCACGGCATCTCCACCTGGGGCAGCTTCGTGTTCGGCTTCGATACCGACGACCCCGAGGTGTTCGACCGCACCGTCGAGTTCGGCATCCAGATGCAGCTGACCATGGCGCTCTACGCCATGCTCACGCCGTACCCCGGGACCAAGCTCTACAAGCGGCTGCTGGCCGAGGGGCGGCTGACCAACTCACAATGGTGGCTGACCGGCGATCACGATGCCGGCTCGCCCTACTTCGAGCCCAAGCACATGTCGCGTGAAAAGCTGCGCGAAGGCTGGGTGCGCGCCTGGCAGCGCTTCTACTCCCCCGGAGCGATCTGGAAGCGCTGGACCGTGCGCCAACGCTCGAGCTGGATCCAAACGCTGGGCTATCTCCCGCTCAACATCATGCAAAACCGCCTGGCCAAGTACAAGATCGGCGCCGGCGTGCAGCGCTTCCGCTCCGACCGCGACTTCGATCCGATGAGCACCGTGATGAGCGCCATCGCCCGCGAGGTCGGCCCGATCGAGCCCGCCGAAGCCGAAGCGCCGCGGCGTCTGCGCGTCGTCGGCGAGTAGGCAGGCGGCGAGCATCTAGCTTCCAACCTTGCCTTGCGCTGCGCGGCTCATAACGCGCTGGCAGCCGAAGAGGACTATGGACGAAGCGCCTGCTGAGTGCGCTCTACTGCTCTTTGGTCTTGGCGAACTTGAGGTCGGGCCACTCTTTTTGAGTGGTTTCGAGGTGCCAGGAGTCACGGGCCAGGAAGACCAGGGCGCCGGTGTGGTCGTCGGCCAGGTAGCCTTCGTTGCCGCTTTCGAATTTCTTGAGCAGCACGGTGTCGTCGCCTTCGACCCAGCGCGCGGTGAACAGGCCCGCGGCTTCGAACACGACCGGGATGTCGTA
>DATDEV010000198.1:0-5661 GCA_036522995.1 Polyangiaceae bacterium | reverse complement strand
GGCTTGAAAATGCCTCCGCCCGGTGTCAGGCTCCGCGCGCCATGTCGCCGCTTTCGCGTGAAGCCATCTTCGCCGTCCTGTCCGGATTGACCGCGCTCGCTTGTGACAAGGGCGCGACCGTGACGGCCGAGCCCGCGGCATCGGCCGCGCCAGCAGCCAGCGCCGCGGCGCCTGGATCCAGCGAGCCGGCCGCAGCAGCTTCGGTGAAAGAGGTCGCGCCCGCCGCGGGCTCGGCCGAAAAAGAGAAGTCCTGCGCGCCAGGTGGCTGCGCGCCAGGTCAGTGCGGCGCGAACAAGAAGTGATCGACCAAGGGTTCGCGATGCGCTCCTCGCAACGTCAGCGAGCGCTCGAGCTGGTGCAACGGCACGGCTACAACGTCACGGCATTCCAGGCGCTCGAGCACGGCTACCACTACTACTTCGGCAGTGCGGGCTGCGTGGCCTACGTGGACACCGGCTCGGCCTGGGTCGTGGCCGGCGCTCCCATCGCACCGACCCAGGAGATCCCGGCGCTGCTGGCGGCGTTCTTGCGGGAGGCAGGGCGCGCCAAGCGCCGCTGCTGTCTGTTTGGCACCGAGCAGCGGCTGCTGGAGCTGGCAGGTAGCTCGCTCGCGTCACTGCGCATCGGCGAGCTGCCGGTCTGGGATCCCGGCAGCTGGGAGCAAACGCTCGCGCGCCGAGCCAGCCTGCGCGAGCAACTGCGCCGGGCGCGCGCCAAGGGCGTGTGCGTGCGCGAGGTGTCGACGGCCGAGCTCCAAGCCGGGCCCACGCGGCGAGCCATCGCCCGGCTTGCCGAGCGCTGGCTGGCGTCGCGTAGCTTGGCGCCGCTCGACTTCCTGGTGAGGCTCGAGCTGTTCGAGCTGGCCGAGCACCGCCGCTGCTTCGTGGCCGAGCGCGCCGGCGAGCTGGTGGGCGTTGCCGGCGTCGTGCCGGTGCCGGCGCGGCGCGGCTGGTTCGTCGAAGACCTGCTGCGCGAGCCGAGCGCGCCCAACGGTACGGCGGAGCTACTGGTCGATCACGTCATGCGTTGGGCAGCCGAGCAGCGCTGCGGCTGGCTCACGCTGGGGCTGGCGCCGCTCGCGGGGCAGGTGAGCCCGGTCCTGCGCGTCGCGCGGCGCAGCAGCAGGCGGCTCTACGATTTCAACGGTTTGCGCTCGTACCGCGCCAAGCTGGAGCCGAGCGAGTGGCTACCGATCTACCTGTCGTACCCGAACGGGCAGAGCGGAGCGCTGGCGCTCCTCGACGCGCTGGGCGCGTTCACGGGCGACGGCTTTGCCCGCTTCAGCTGGCGTTGGCTGCGCCGCACGCTAACCCAGTAGCTGGCTCGAATTCAGCGGACCGGGCTCAGTACAGCCCGTCGAGCACGGCGCTGTAGTGCTCGATCACGCGGTTGCGACGCACGCTCATCTTGGGGGTGAGCATGCCGTTGCCGGCCGTGAAGTCCTCGCTCAACAGCGCGAAGGCCTTGGGGCGCTCGTAGCTGCGAAAGTCCTTGGCGCACCTTTCGAGCTCGGCCTTGATCAGCTCGCGCACCTTGGGGTTCTGGGTCGGGTCGCCCAGCGTCACGCCTTCGCGCTCGGCCCACTTGGCCAGGTTGGTGGGGTCGAGCACCACCAGCGCCACGTTGTACGGTCGGTTGGCGCCGTAGATCATGACGTTGCCGATGTACGGAGACAGCTTCAGCTCCTCCTCGAGCGGCGAGGGCACCACGTACTTGCCGGTCTCGAGCTTGTACTGCTCCTTGATACGACCGGTGATGAACAGGTAGCCATCCTCGTCGACGAAGCCCATATCGCCGGTGCGCAGTCCGCCGTCGGCGGTGAAGATCTTGGCGTTTTCCTCGGGCCTGCCGTGGTAACCCTGCATCAGGTTGTCGCCGTGGACGACGATCTCGCCATTCCTGGGATCGCCGGTGACCTGCGTGTCGATCACGATGCGCACCCCGGGCAGCGCCTTGCCGACGGAGCCGATCTTACGGTTGCCGGGCGTGTTCACCGAAACGACCGGCGAGGTCTCGGTTAGGCCATAGCCTTCGTAGACCTCGATGCCGAGCGCGTCGATGAACTCGGCCACCTCTTTGCTCAGGGCGGCGCTGCCACTCACGACCAGCCGCAGGCGGCCGCCGAACTTCTGACGCACCTTCTTGAAGATCAGCTTGTCGGCGGCCTTGAGCGCCAGCGTCTCGCCCAGGCCCAGCGTGCCACCGCGTGAGCGGCGCGTGGCGGCCCGGATGCCGGCATGAAACAGCGCCTGAATCGGCTTGGGCTTGTCGCGCATCTGCTGGTTCACGCCGTCGTAGATGCGATTGAAGATGCGCGGCACCGCGACCAGCACCGTCGGCTTCACGTCGGGCAAGTTGGCGACCAGCTTCGCTACCTCGTCGTTGATGGCGAGCGAGAGGCCGAGCGCCGGCAGCAGGAAGAACTCCGCGGTCTGACCAAAGGCGTGGGCCCAGGGCAAGAAAGCCAGCGAGCGGTCCTCTGGTCCCAGCGGGAACAGGTCGCTCAGCGCGTTGACGTTGGAGCAGAAGTTCTTGTGGGTGAGCACCACGCCCTTGGGCTCGCCGGTGGTGCCGGAGGTGTAGATGAAGCCGGCCGTCTCGCCGGGCGCGGGCTTGACGCGCAGCACCCTGGGCGCGATGCGCCCCGCCGCCAGCAGGGCTGCGAAGGATGCGGGCTCTTGCTCTGCGCCATCGAAACAGCGCACGTGCTCCAGCGTCGGAATGCCGGGCTGTAGGCCCTCGAGCACGCCGAAGATCTCGCGCGTGGCGCCGAACACGAGCTTGGCCTGCGAGTCGCGCAGGATGAAGCGCCAGTCGTCGTGCGTCTGCGACTCGTACATCGGCACGTAGATGGCGCCCAGGCTCAGCGTGGCGTGCACGGTGATGGCCCATTCCAGACGGTTGTCCGAAATCAGCGCCACGCGGTCGCCGCGCGTCACCCCGAGCGCCGAGAGCGCGCCGCGGAACGCGTCGACGCGCTGGGCCACGTCGGCGTACGTGTGCCAGACCCAGCCCTCGCCCTGCTTTTCCGCGAACAGCGGGCGGTCGGCAAAGCGCGTGGTGCAGCGCTCCCACATCGAGACCAGGTCCGAGAAATCCTCTTGCATGCGGGGCGGCATCAAAACGCTAGTCCCGGGCCTCCGTCAACGCCGGGAAATGCTAGGGTCCGCCTCGCTCGACGCTTTTGTGTCGTCCCGGCTCGCATGGCTCGCTACACCGTCATCACCTTCGGCTGCCAGATGAACTCGCACGATTCCGAGCGGATCGGTGAGGTGCTGCGCGGGGCCGGTCACACCGAAGCCGCCGGGCTGGAGGACGCGGATCTGGTGCTGCTCAATACTTGCAGTATCCGCGAGAAGGCCGAGCAGAAGCTGCGCAGCGAGGTGGGCCGCATTGCCCTGCTCAAGCGCGAGCGGCCTGGCCTCACCATCGCGGTGGCTGGCTGCGTCGCTCAGCAGGAGGGGGAGGCGCTGCTCAAGCGCATGCCTGACGTCGACCTGCTGCTCGGCCCCGACAACATCCCGGAGCTGCCGCGGCTGCTGCTGGAGGCGGAGGGCAGCGCCCAGCCGGTAGTGCGCACCGAGTTCGATCTCACGGCCCCACATTTCCTGGCCGCGGCCGCCGAGCCAGGACGCACGCCGGTCAGCGCTTTCGTCACCGTGATGAAGGGCTGCAACGAACGCTGCACCTACTGCATCGTGCCTCACACGCGCGGCCCGGAGCGCTATCGTCCGGCACGCGAGATCATCGACGAGGTGGCACGTCTGGTCGCGGCCGGCGCGCGCGAGGTCACGCTGCTCGGCCAGACCGTCAACAGCTATCGAGATCCGGCCGGGGAGCTGCCGCCCGCGCCCGGCGCCGGTGAGGTTCCCTGGCTGCACACCCGCGGCCTGCGCGCGCGCGAGGACGAGAGCGAATTTGCCGCGCTGCTGCGCGCTCTGGCGAGCCAGGTGCCCGGCCTGTTGCGCCTCCGCTACACCAGCCCGCACCCGCGCCACCTCACGCGCTCGCTGATTTTGGCTCACCAGGAGCTGCCCGTGCTGGCGCGCCACGTTCACCTGCCGGTGCAGGCGGGTAGCGACCGCGTGCTCAGGCGCATGCTGCGTCGCTACTCGGCCGCCGAGTACGAGGAGCGCGTAGCTGCGCTGCGCGCGGCCGTCCCGGGCGTCACGCTGGCCACCGACATGATCGTGGGCTTTCCTGGCGAAACCGAGGCCGATTTCGCCGAGACCTTGGCGCTGGTCGAGCGCGTGGGGTTCTCGCTGATCTACGGCTTCAAGTACTCGGAGCGGCCCTACACTGCGGCGGTCAACCTGGGCGACGACATTCCGGAGTCGGTCAAAGCCGAGCGGCTGGCGCGCCTGATCGCAATCGGCGATGCGATGCGCACCGAGCTGCTCCGCCAGCAGGTCGGCAGCCAGCAGAGCGTGCTGTTCGAAGGTTTGGGCAAGACCGGCGCGCTGCGCGGGCGCACCGAGCGTAGCGAGATCGTGCACGTGGCTGGTGGGCCGGAGCTCATCGGTGAGCTGCGGCAGGTCGAAATCACCGGCTCGTACAAGAACTCGCTACTCGGCGAGCTGCCCGGCGGGGCAGGGCGGGGGCCCGCACCACGCCAGCCGTTGCCGCGCCCGAGCGGGCCGCGCGCCTTGCCGGTGCTGCCGTCGTGATCATCCGCCCCTATGGCGGAAAAACCCCGAAGATCGCGGCCAGCGCGTTCATCGCCGACGGCGTCGTGATCATCGGCGACGTGGAGATCGGCGAGCAGGCCAGCGTCTGGTACAACGTGGTGCTGCGCGCCGACGTGGGCTACATCCGCATCGGGGCGCGCAGCAACGTGCAAGACGGCAGCTGTCTGCACATGACCTCGGACCTTTCGCACGCCGTGATCGGCCGAGAGGTCACGGTGGGCCACAACGCGATCGTGCACGGCGCTACCGTCCACGACGGGGCGCTCATCGGCATGGGCTCGATCCTGCTCGACAACGCCGAGATCGGCGAGGAGTCACTGGTCGCCGCGGGCAGCGTGGTGCCGCCGCGCATGGTCGTGCCGCCGGGCAGCATGGTGAGGGGGACGCCGGGCAGAGTGGTGCGCCAGCTCAACGACCAGGAGCGCCTGGAGGGGCGGAAGGGCGCGGCTCACTACGTCGAGCTTGCCGCCGAGCACGAAAAGATCCGGCGCGCCGGTCGCTAGCCCGACCCATTCGCCTGCTTTTGGCCCTCTTTTGGCGGCAGGGCGCGCTTTGCGGCCGCTGGGCTTCGATAGCCGGGTAATCTAGTGCCACTGAAAGTAGGCCTTCATGCGAATCGCCCATTGTTTGTCGGTGTCCTCGGGCGTGCTGGTTGCGACGTTGCTTGCCTGCTCGAGCTCCAAGACCGGCGGGGACAAGATGAACGGCAGTGGCGGCAGCGGTAGCGCCGCTGGCGGCAACGGCATCACAACGGGTGGCGGAGGCGGGACCAGCAGCATTGGCACCGCCGGCAATCCGGGGCGCGCTGGCAGCACCGGGCTCGCCGGCAGCAGCGCAAGCGGCGGCCTGACCGGTACGGGTGGTGGCTGCGCGGGCACGCCCGACACGTGCCTGGACGCCGACACGCTGCAGTACTGCAATCCCAATACCGACCAGCTCGAAACCCTGGTTTGCTCCGAGCTGGCCGACGAAG
>DATDEV010000197.1:0-2879 GCA_036522995.1 Polyangiaceae bacterium | reverse complement strand
AGGCACCCGCGCCCGCCAAGAAGGCGCCCGCCAAGAAGGCACCCGCGCCCGCCAAGAAGGCGCCCGCCAAGAAGGCGCCCGCCAAGAAGGCGCCCGCCAAGAAGCCGAAGAAGAAGTAGCCCGCGCTACGCTTCGGCTCGGCCCAAGCCGCGCTGCTCGAGCCCACGCCAGAACGCCCGCACGTCGTCGAGCTCACACGTGCGCTGGGCGGGTGGCAGGGCGCTCAAGATCAACTTACCGTAGCCGCGCCGGTGCACCCGTTCGTCGAGCAGCGCCACGATGCCGTAGTCCCGCTGCGAGCGAATCAGCCTACCGAAGCCCTGCTTGAGCGCGATCGCGGCTGCCGGCACCGACAGGCGCATGAAGGGGCTTTCGCCAGCCGCTTCGAGCTCTCGCCCCCGGGCAACCATGACCGGATCGGTCGGAACCGCGAACGGAATCTTTTCGAGCACCACCAGCCGCAGCGCCTGCCCCGGCACGTCGACACCCTCCCAGAACGACTGGGTCGCGAGCAGCACGGCGTTGCCGTCGGCGCGGAAGGACTGCAGCAGCACGGCCTTCGGTCGCGAGCCCTGCACGAGCAAGCGCTGCCCGGTTAGCTTCGGCGGTAGCAGGCGCGCCAGTTGCTGCAGCGTGCGATGCGACGTGGTCAGCACGAAGGCGCCGCCGCCGGTGATGCAGATCAGCTCGGCCACTCGCTCTGCGGCGCGCTCGCTGAAGCTCGGCGCGTTGGGAGCGGGCAGGTCGCGTGGCGTGTAGAGCAGCGCGTTGCGCTCGAAGTCGAACGGTGAGGGCACCACCAGCTCGGTGACGGCCAGCTGCGCGTCTGCCACGCCGTAACGCGCTCGGAAATAGCCGAAAGCACTGGGCGCCGTGCGTGGCGCCTCGCTCGTCCGCTCCGGATCATCATCTTCGTCGTACTGACGGGTGGGCGCCGCGCTCGGGCTGGTGGCGGCAGTGGAAAGCGTGGCACTGGTCAGCACCACCGCCGGCACGCTTTCGAAGATGCGCTCGCGAAACAGTAGTGACAGCTCGACCGGCGACGACGCCAGCGTGACGTTGCTAGCTGCCCGTTCGAGCCACGTCACGCGACCCGCTTGTCCCGCGACCACCTGGGCCAGCGCCGCGCGCGCGTCTTCACTGCGCCGCGACGCAAGCTCGAGCGCTTCGGGTAGGCTCGACGCGGGTCGCGGTCCGCGCAGTGAGGGCGCAGCCAGCCTGCCGCGCGCGCTGTCGGCCGCGGCACCTAGCCCCTCGAGCGCTCCGTCGAGCGCGTGCCAGGCGTTGGCCAGCTCGCCGGAAAAAACGTCGCGTTCCAGCGTGACGCGCTCGTCCTTGCTCGCCAGCTTGGCGACCGATTCGAAGAAGGCGTCGGCCGAGACCTCGACGGCGCTGATGCTGCGCATGGCGCTGTCGCCGCCGAACAGCGGGTCGGCGCCGCCCGCAGCGTGCAGCGCTCGCTCGGTGTCGGCCAGCAGCCGCTCGATGCGCCGCCGCGAAATGCGGGTGCCAAAGAACTCCGTGGCGATGTCCTCGAGCTGGTGAGCCTCGTCGAAGATCACCGCGTCGTAGTCGGGCAGCACGCGACCGGGGTGCGGGCCGCGCAGGGCCAGGTCGGCGAGAAAAAGGTGGTGGTTGACTACGATCACTCGAGCACGCTCGGCTTCGCGTCGCATGCGGGTCACGAAGCACTCGTCGAAGTACTGACAGCTGGCGCCGAGGCGCGTGTCGCTGGACGAGGCGACCTCTGCCCGGATCGGATCGTCCTCCGCCATACCCAGCAGCTCTGCCAGATCGCCGGTCTCCGACTCCTCGATAAAGCTCGCCAGCGCGTCGAGCGAGCGAGCGTACATGGGGCGCTGGCTCTCCGGGCTCTTGCGAAACTCGTTCAGGCGCCTCAGGCAAACGTAGTTCGAGAGGCCCTTCATCAGCGCGACCGGAAAGCTGATGCCGAGCGCTTCTTCGATCAGCGGCAGGTCGCGCTGGAAAATCTGTTCCTGGAGGGCGCGCGTCGCGGTCGAGATGATCACCTTCTTGCCGGAGAGCAGCGCAGGCACCAGGTAGGCGAGCGTCTTGCCGGTGCCGGTACCGGCCTCGCAGAACAGGATGCGATCTTCGCGCAGCGTGCGTTCGACAGCGACCCCCATTTCGAGCTGACCACTGCGCGCCTCGTAGGCATTGAGCGCGCGTGACAGCGGGCCTGCGGGTCCCAGGATTTCGGCCGTGCTCAGCAACGCCGCGACCATAGCGCGGCTGGCTGCCAGCGCTCAGCCGTTGCGCGGCGGGATCGTGCCGTCGACGTCCGCGTAGCGAAAACCGACGATCTGTCCGTCGGCTTCGTCCTGCACCCAGACGACCGAAACCTTGCGCCCGGGCCCTTCGGCATCGCCGACGATCAGGTCGTACTCGGCGCCGGCAGTCACGGGCTCTTCCAAAATCACGCGCATGCCGCCCCGGCTGACGTTCAGCGTCCAGCCGTGCGTCTCGAAACCGGGCGAGCGAAGCGTTACCCGCTCGGTCGCCTCGCGACGTGCACCGCCGGTCGCGCGCCGCTGGGCGTGGACTTCGGACGATGGTGGGCGAAGGCGGCTCACGATCACGACACTATCATGGCCTCAGCAGCCCCCCACCGTTACCAAAAGCACCGCGTGAGAAGCGTCTACCCGGACGATTTCTCGCTAGCCGCCAGCAGCTCGACGCATTCTCTCAGTGAGTCGATTCAGTGATCACAGACCACTGCGCCGACAGCTCGGCCCCGAGCTCGAGCCCGGGGGCTGACCCCGGGGGCGAAGCCCCCATGTGACAGAACACCGCTTGGGGCTGGCCCCAAGCAGCACGAGAGCACCCTGGTTGGGGCTTGGGCCCCAAGCATCACGAGC
>DATDEV010000196.1:0-13869 GCA_036522995.1 Polyangiaceae bacterium | reverse complement strand
ATGCGTTCTGGCCGGGTGGCGACCGCTCGCAGGTCTATGCCGAGCTGGGCGAGGTCTCGGTCAGCCAGGACGGCGAGACGTGGCTGACCTTCCCCTGCCAGAGCGAGGGCGACGGTCACAGCAACTTTCCTGGCTGCGCGGGCTGGACCCCCACGCTCGCCTTCGACCCGCTCGACTTGGTGCCGCTCGACCTCGAGCGCAGCGGCGGCGACGCCTTCGACTTGGCCGACGTCGGTCTCGACCAGGCGCGCTTCGTCAGGATCGTCGACCTGAAGACGCTCGACAGCGGGGGCAACACGGCCGGCTTCGATCTCGACGCCGTGGGCCTGCTCGGCCAAGAGTAGGCTGGGCTAGGACGCGTACAGCGTTTGGCGCTTGGCCCGCAGTTTTGCGGGTGCTTCGGCGCCGAGCGCGACCATCAGGTGCCCGAGCTTGGGATGCACCGGCTCGACGTCGGCGCAGAGGCCGAAGCTTGCCAGCGTCTCGGTCGTGAGCGGCCCCACGGAAGCGATCACCAGCCGCTCGAGCCCCGCCTGCAGCCGCTCACGCGCTCCGAGCCGCTCGGCGATCTGGAACAGGTGCGTGATCTGGATGCCGCTCGTGAACAGGGCCACGTCCGCCTCGCCAGCTGCGATGCGCTCGATGGCCGCCTCGAGCGGCGCCAGGTCATCGGGCAAGGTCCAGGCGTAGGTCTTGATCTGGCTCAAGCTGGCCGCGCCCCGCAGAGCCAGCGCCTCCATCAGCTCGGCGTTGGTGCGGCCGTACTCCTGCACGTAGACCACGCGCTCGCGCACCCAGTCGCGTGCGTCGAGCTCCCGCAAGACGTCCCGCCAGGTGTTGGGCTCGCCGACGACCAGCGCCGGTTTGATGCCGCGCGGCTTCAGGCTGGCGTGCGGCTTGGGCCCACGGCAAACGATGAGCGTGCTCTCGGCGCCGAGCAGCGAGAGCGCCTGCTCGCGAGGCAAGCTCTGGCACAGGCCTTCGACCAGCAGCTCCGTACCGACGCCCGTCAGCAGCACCAGCAGCACCGGGGCACCGCGCAAAAGATCCGCTTCCAAGCCGTCGAGACCCGACGGACCGCGCAGTGGCACCTCGCGCACGGTGGGAGCTTCGATGGGGGCGCCACCTTGACGGGCGATCATGCGGCTCGATTCGGCGCTGCGACGGCTTTCGAAGCACACCACGCGCAGCCCAGCGAGCGGCTGGGCAATGGGTTCGGGAGTCGCGGGGATGGACATCGTCGCCTGTCCATTACATGCGGCGCGTCACGTTTCCAGATAGTTTCAGCAGGCTCTCAGCGCGAGCCCCGGCCAATGCGCAACGCTTCACGGATGGCGTCGGCAGCGGCGCGCTCCGCAGCATCCAGCGCCGCATCGGCAATCAGCGCGGCGTGGGTGGCGCTCCAAATGATCTCGCTACGCATGGGGTCGAACCCGAATTCGGCCAGCACGCGCAGGCTCTCGCCCCGTCCCAACTCGGGACGCTCGATCAGCGTGCGCGCGAGCGCCGTGAACGCGCTGGCCAAGGCCTCACGCGTCGCGTCGTCAGCTGGCGCCAAGCGCGAGCCGCGCACCACTTCCAGAAAGCGCTCGGTCTCGGAGGCTTCGACCACGCCATTGGCAGCCGCTACCAGCGCAAAGGCCGCCGCCACCCCGACCACCACGCGGTCGCGATCCTTGCCGCGAAACGCGGCCCACAGCGCGGAAAAATCAGGCTCCGGCACGGCCGTCTCAGGCTACGCGACTTCCATGATAGAAGCCATGCCGTGATCCTCTCCGATCGAGACCTGAGGGCCAGGCTCGCCAAGGGTGACTTGGTGGTGGAGCCGCTGGAAGATCCCGAGCTACAGATTCAGCCGGCCAGCATCGATCTGCGACTCGATAAAACCTTCGTGGTGTTTCGCGCTTCGCGCTTCGCGTGTCTTGATCCGCGCGCTATCCCGGACGATGCGACCGAGCAGCTCGAGGTCGAGCCAGGCGAGAGCTTCGTGCTTCATCCTGGCGACTTCGTGCTCGGCTCCACCATCGAACGCGTGCGCATTCCCCACGACCTGGTGGCGCGCGTGGAAGGTCGCTCCAGCCTCGGCAGGCTCGCGATCGTGGTGCACGCCACCGCGGGCTTCATCGATCCCGGCTTCGAGGGCCAGATCACGCTGGAGCTCTCGAACCTCGGTCGCACTGCGGTCAAGCTCTACCCTGGCATGCGCATCAGTCAGATCGTACTGCAGGAAATGAAAAGCCCCGCCGAGCGTCCCTACGGGCACGCACGCGGCAGCAAATACCAGGGCCAGGCTGGCCCCGTAGCGAGCCGCATCGCGCGCGACGCGGGCACGTCGCCGACGCGCAAGCCATGAAGGTGCTCATCGTCGGCGGTACCGGCCTGATCAGCACCGGTATCGTGCACGAGCTCGTGCCGCGCGGCGCCCAGGTCACGCTGTTCAACCGCGGGCAGCGCCTGCCGCGCGCTTTCGCCAACTTGCCGCTCATCCAAGGCGATCGCAACGCTCCGGGCGACTTCGAGCAGCGCCTGGCGCGCGAGCGCTTCGACGTCGTCATCGACATGGTCTGCTTCACGCCCGCCCAAGCCGAGGCCAGCGTGCGGGCGTTCGCGGGCCACACCGCGCAGTTGATCTTTTGCTCCAGCGTGTGCGCGTACGGTGTGGATAGTCCGCCGCAGGTGCTGATCGACGAGACGTTTCCGCTCGCCCCCAGCACCGAGTACGGCAGAAACAAGCTGGCCTGCGAGCGCATCTTCGAGCGAGCCGCCCAGGCCGGCGGCTTCGCCAGCACCATCGTTCGCCCCAGCAACACCTACGGCCCTGGCGCCTCGCTGATCGACCAGATGGAGTTCGACAGCACGGTCTGGGATCGCGTCGCCCACGGCTTGCCCGTGCTGTGCGCCGAAGGCGGCATGACGCTCTGGCAAGCGACGCACCGGCGTGACGTGGGGCGCTTCTTCGCGCACGCCTGTGGCAAGCCTGCAACCTTCGGCGAGGCGTTCAACGCCACGCGCGACGAAGTCTTCACCTGGCGTCAGTACTACCGCGAAGCGGCGCTAGCGCTGGGCACGCACGCCGAGCTAGTGCTGGTGCCGGCCGGCTGGGCGCTCGCGCAAAATCCCCAGCGCTTCGCGTTTCTCGACGAGGTAACGCGCTACCACGGCGCCTACAGCTCGGCGAAAGCCAAGGCCACGGTGCCCGAGTTTCGTTGCGAAATCGGCTTCGTGGAAGGGGCGCGCGAGACGCTCGAGGACGCGCGACGGCGCGGAGCCTGGCGCCGCCATCAAGACGACGCCGAGTACTCCGCGCTCGTCGAGCGCGCGCTAAGGCTCGGCTTCGAAAAGCTCGTGGCCTGAGCGCGCGCTCCCGCCGTGCTCAGAGGCAGTTGAAGTTGCCGTTGAAGCAGACGCAGTTGTCGTCCCCGTACTCGCAGTTGCCGATGCCGGTGCAAGCGTCGTCGTCCGCGGGCATGGTGGCTGGGCATTCCACGGTGCCGACGTTGCCGCCGCCGGTGCCGAAGCCGCCGGTGCCGAAGCCGCCAGTGCCGGTCCTGCCGCCGGTGCCGAAGCCGCCGGTGCCGGTCCTGCCACCGGTGTTGCCGCCCCCATCCACCATGCAGTCCCAGTTGCGCTCATCCATGGCAGGCTCGCCTCCGTCACCGGGGTCGCCGCCGCCGGCCATGCCGCGGCAAGTACAGGACGTGGTGCCGTAGTCACAGCTCTCGCGACGACCGAGCATCAGCGTGCAGGCTGCACCATCGGTCGGCGCGGTCGCGGGGCAGTCCGGATTGTTACCAGGATCAGCGCCGCCGCTGGTGTTCACGCCGCCGGTGTTGTTGTTCGTACCGCCGGTGGCGTTGCTGCCGCCGGTGTTGCTCCCGCTACCGCCCGTGCCGGTCGACCCGGCGGTGCCGGTGCCCGTCGACCCGGCGGTGCCGGTGCCGGTTTTTCCGGCGGTGCCGGTGGCGGTCGTTCCGGCGGTACCGGTCGAAGTCGTGCCGGCTGTCCCAGTCGAACCGCTGCCGCCCTTGCCACCGCCGTCGCCGTCGCTGTCACCGCCGCAGGAGACAGTGACCGCGCCGGCAGTAACCAACAGGCCCAGACCCAAAAGACCCGACTTCATTTTCATGGGAGCATCCTCTTAAGGTGGAATGATCGAGCCGGAGCAGACACACCGGCCGTTCTAACGAGCTTTGCGTCGAGCCTGAAACCAGCCGACAACGGAAGTAGTGACGCCCGAGAGCTGGAGCAGGCAGCGCTCGGTCGGGTTGCGCGCTCGGTCGCCGGTTACTAGGTGCTCAGCGTGAGTATTTTTTCTCTGTCGACCCGGAGCCTGGACGGGGCGCCGGTGTCGCTCGCCGAATACGCGGGCAAGGTCGCGCTGGTGGTCAACGTGGCCAGCGCCTGTGGCTACACGCCCCAATACGCCGGGCTGCAGACGCTCTACGAGAAGCACAAGGAGCGCGGCTTCGTGGTTCTGGGCTTTCCGAGCAACGACTTCGGAGCTCAGGAGTCCGGCAGCGCGCAGGAGATCCGCTCGTTTTGCGATCGCACCTACGGCGTGACCTTCCCGCTATTCGAAAAGGTCGTCACCCGCGCCGGCCCAGGGCAGTCCCCCATCTACGCCGAGCTGTCGCGCGCGGCCGGCAAGCTGCCGGCGTGGAACTTCGCGAAGTACTTGGTAGGGCGGGACGGCAACGTCCTGGGCTTCTACGAGTCTAAGGTCGCCCCTGATGATTCGACCCTGCGCGGGGCGCTCGAAACAGCCCTGCTCCGAACCGGTTGAACCAATACAGGCACCACCTGTCAGCGGCAGAAGGGCCGTCATCTGTACTGGTCGCCGCCCAGTCCGACCGGTACACTGAGCATCATGGCTGCCCCGGCCGAATCCCCCCTGTATGAGCGACTCGCCCACGACCTGGGTGCCAGCATCGCCAAGGGTCAGCTGCGGGCTGGTGATCGCCTGCCTTCGGTCCGCCGGCTGGCGCGCGAACGCAGCGTGAGCGTGGCCACGGTCCTGCAGGCCTACTTCGAGCTCGAGAACGAGGGCCTGGTCGAGGTGCGTCCCAAGAGCGGGCACTTCGTGCGCCGCGAGCGTGGTCCCGAGCTACTCGAGCCCAGCACGCCGCGCCGCAGCAGCGTGCCGCTCGAGATCACCGTCTCGGCGGCGGTAGCGGCGCTGGTGGCTTCGGTGCGCGATCCCAACGTCGTCCCGCTCGGCAGCGCGGTGATGGCAGCCGAGCTGCTGCCCATCGCCAAGCTCAATCGCATCCTTTCCGAAATCGCGCGCGAGATGTCGACGGCAGGCGCCAACTACGACGCGCCGCCCGGGCTCTCGACACTGCGCCGGCAGCTGGCCAGACGTGCGGTGCTGACCGGCTTGCCGCTGCGAGAGGACGACTTCGTCACCACCGTCGGCGCGATGGAGGCGCTGCACATCGCGCTACGCGCCGTGATCAAGCCGGGCGAGACCATCGCCATCGAAAGCCCCACCTATTTCGGTGTGATGCAGTTGATCGAGGAGATGGGCATCAAGGCGCTCGAGATCCCGATGCACCCGCGCACCGGCATGGACTTGGACGCGCTCGAGGCGGCGCTCAAGGTGGGCGGAATCAAGGCCATTTTCTCGATGCCCACGGTGAGCAACCCGCTGGGCTCGGTGATGCCCGACGAGAACAAGCGGCGCCTGATGAGCCTGCTGGAGCGCCACGACGTGCCGCTGATCGAGGACGACGTGTACGGCGACATGTTGTTCGACGGCTCACGACCAGCGCCGGTCAAGGCGCTCGATCGCGACGGACGTGTGCTGTATGTCGGTTCGGTGTCGAAGACGCTCGCGCCGGGTTATCGCGTGGGCTGGATCGCGGCCGGTCGCTACCAGAGCACCGTCGAGCGCCTCAAGTTCACGCAGTCGGTGGCCACGCCGACCATGCCGCAGATGGCGGTGGCCGAGTTTCTGGCTAGCGGCGGCTACGATCGTCACTTGCGCAAGACCCGTCGCCTGCTGTCCGTGCAGGTCGACAAGACGCGCGAAGCCATCGCGCGCCATTTTCCTGCTGGCACACGCGTCAGCGCGCCGCGCGGCGGCTACGTGGTATGGGTCGAGCTGCCCGGCAACGTGTCCTCGTTTTCCATCCAACGACGCGCGCTCGAGCGCGGCATCTCGGTCGCGCCCGGGCCAATCTTTTCGGCGGGCGGGCGCTTCGAGAATCACCTGCGCCTGAACGCGGGCGTGGTCTGGTCGGAGCGCATCGAGCATTCGCTCGAGGTGCTGGCCGAGATCGTCAAGGATCTCAGCGCCTGAGAGCGAGCATGGCCTTGACGCCGAAAAGCCCCCGAGGGGACGCTCCACCAAAATGACGGACCAGCCCGGGCGAGTGCTCGCCGGAAAGTACGAGCTCGTAGAGCAGCTGGGTCGCGGTGGCATGGCAGTGGTGTGGCGGGGCATCGCGCACGGCGCGAGCGGCTTCGCACGGCCAGTCGCGATCAAGCGTATCGAGACACAGGTCATCGGCTTCGCCGAGGTGGTGGAGATGTTCGTGGAGGAGGCGCGCGTCGGTGCGCTGCTCAATCACCCAAATATCGTCCAAGTGTTCGACTTTGGGCAGGACGAGTCCGGGCACTTCTTCCTGGTGACGGAGCTGGTAAATGGGCTCCACCTCGGGCAATGGGTCAGAAGCCACTTCGAGCTCGCCAAGCGCGAGACGCCGTGGCCGCTGGTCACGGCCATGGGCATCGAGATGCTGCGCGGCCTGGAGGCGGCGCACTCGCGTAAGGCGCCTGACGGCACGGCTTCGCCCATCCTGCATCGCGACGTCACGCCGCCCAATATCCTTTTGGACGTTGGCGGCATCGTCAAGCTGGCCGACTTCGGGCTGGCGCGAGCCATGGACCGCGGGCGCATGACGAGACCCAACATCGTCAAAGGCAAGCTGTCGTATCTGGCTCCCGAGCTGATCGCCGGCGATGCCCCCAGCCCGGCGACCGATCTGTTCAGCGTCGGCATCGTGCTGTGGGAGGCGCTCACGGGCGAGCGGCTGTTCAACGCTGCCAGCGAGGTCGACGTCGTCGCACAAATCCGCGAAGCCAAGGTGCCGATGCTCAGCATGAAGCGCGGCAACCTGCCGATGGCGCTCTCCAGCGCCGTGCACCGCGTGCTGGAGAAGGATCCGGCACGGCGCTTTCGCAGCGCGCGCGACATGCTCGAGGCGATGACCGACGTGCTGCGCGTGCTGCCCGAGAGCACCGACGCCAGGGTGCTCGGTCGCAGCGTGCGCGAGGCCAAGAACCGGCTGCAGGGTCAGAGCTGAACCCCGTATACGGCCCAAATTCGAGATAAAGCTGTCTGAATTTGAGTTTCGTTTTCATTAGGCTAGAGTCAGCTCCAGCACATGGTGCTCTCGGAGATCCCCATCGGCCAGGTCGTACAGGTCGAGCACGTTAGCGGTGATGGTTCGGTTCGACGCCGGCTGATGGAGCTCGGGCTCGTACCTGGTACGCGCGTCGAGCTACTGCGCGTCGCCCCGCTGGGCGATCCGATCGAGCTGCTGGTGCGCGGCGCCAGCCTGTCGATTCGCAAGGCGGAGGCGAGCGCCATCGCGGTGCAGGGTCCCGAGCGAGCTCCGCTCCCGGCCAGCAGCGCCGCGGGGCTCGCGCCGGACCTGGGCGTGTAAGCAGCGGGCGAAGCGTGACTGATCCCGAACGCGACTTGCCCACCGCACCCCACAGCGACGCAGCGCCTACGCCGGCGACAGCGGGCGCCGAGCGCAAGCCGCTCGTGCTGCTGCTGGGTAACCCCAACACCGGCAAGACCACGCTCTTCAACCGCCTGACCGGGCAGAACGCGCGCATCGGTAACTATCCGGGCGTCACCGTCGAGCGCCGCAGCGGCCGCTCGCGGCTCGACGGCAACGTCGAGGTGGAAGTGGTGGACCTGCCGGGCAGCTATTCACTCAGCGCGCGCTCGGCCGAAGAGCAGATCGCGCTGTGGGCCGTGCTCGGCTACGGCGCCTACCCGCCGCCGGATCTGTGCGTATTCGTGGCCGACGCGAGCCAGCTGGGTCGCAACCTGTACTTGGCGCTCCAGCTGGCCGAGCTCGGCTTGCCGCTCGTGATCGCGCTCAACATGATCGACGAGGTCAGCGACAATCCACCGAGCGCCGAGGCCATCGAGCGCTTGTGGGGCATCCCGTGCGTGGCCATCAGCGCGCGCAAGGGCAGCGGCATGTCGGCGCTGCTGGCCACCATGGAACGTGCGCTCGCGCACAAGCCCCAGCCCAAGCCGAGCGTGAGCTATCCCGACGCCCTACTGCGCGACGCCGAGCAGCTGGCCGAGGCGCTGCCGGCCGAGCTGCGCGGCTCCCCCGAGCGTGATCAGGCGCTGGCGCTGTGGGCGCTCACCAGCATCGACGACGACGACGAGCTACACGACATCGATCCTGCGCTGCGCCGCGCCACGCTCGCGCTGCGTCACGCCTCGCACCGCGATCTGGATCAGGAAGTCATCGCGGCGCGCTACGCGTATATCGACGCGCACTTGCCCGAGCTGTACCGCCGCCTCGAGCGCCACCCCGCCAAACGCAAGCTGTCGGAGCGCGCGGACCGGGTGCTCTTGCATCCGGTGTGGGGCTTTGCGCTGTTCGTGCTGGTGATGCTGGTCGTGTTCCAGTCGCTGTTCAGCTGGTCCGATCCCGCCATTTCGCTGATCGAGGACGCCTTCGGCTGGCTGCGCGAGCTGATCGAGGGGCAGGTGGCCGCCGGCATTTTCCGCGACTTCTTGGTGCAGGGCCTGCTGGGCGGCCTGGGCAACGTGCTGGTCTTCTTGCCCCAAATCCTGCTGCTGTTCTTCTTCATCGGCCTGCTCGAAGACTCGGGCTACATGGCGCGCGTCGCCTACCTGATGGACCGGGTGATGAAGGGCCTGGGCCTGCACGGGCGCGCCTTCGTGCCCATGCTGAGCGGCTTCGCCTGCGCGGTGCCGGCGATTCTGGCCACCCGCACCATGGAGCGGCAGCGCGATCGACTGCTCACCATGCTGGTAGTCCCGCTGATGACCTGCTCGGCACGGCTACCGGTGTACACGCTGATCATCGGCGCGTTGTTTCCGCCCTCGCACGTGTTCGGCTTCTTGCCGGTGCAGGGTTTGATGATGGTGGGCATGTACGGGTTCGCAACGCTCGTCACGCTGCTCGCCGCGTTCGTGCTCGGTCGCACCGCCGTCAAGGGCCGGCGCATCCCGCTCATCCTCGAGCTTCCGCCGTATCGCCTGCCGAGCCTGAGCGGAACGCTCAAGATGATGTGGGAGCGGGCCTCGGTCTTCCTGAAGGAAGCCGGCACCGTGATCCTGGCCTGCACCATCGCGCTTTGGGTGCTGTTGTCGTTCCCGCGAGTCGAGCCCGATGCCGGGCCCGGCCCCGAGCTCGTGGGAGCCGCAGCGAAATCGGCCGGGCCGGCGCCAAGCCCCATCGCGCAGAGCTACGGCGGTCGCTTGGGTCACGCCATCGAACCCGTTCTGGCGCCGCTGGGCTTCGACTGGAAAATCGGCGTCGGCCTGATCGGCGCGTTCGCGGCGCGGGAAGTGTTCGTGGCCACGCTGGGCCTGGTCTACGGCATCGACGACACCGGCGACGATGCCTTGCCGCTGCGCGACCAACTGCGCGCCGAAACGCGCGCCGACGGCAAGCCCGCCTACACCCCGCTGATGGGGCTATCGCTGCTGGTGTTCTTCGCGATCTCGTGCCAGTGCATGAGCACGCTGGCCGTGACCAAGCGCGAGACCAAGAGCTACAAGTGGCCGGCCTTCATGTTCGCCTACATGACCGGCCTGGCGTACGTGCTGAGCTTGGCGGTATTTCAGATCGGCAGCCTGCTGGGATACTAAACTCGACTTGGGCGGTCTTGGAAGACAAGATCGCGATCGTCCATGAAGCCATGAGCCACGAGAAACCGGCGGGACCGGCGCCAGCTGCGCGTGGGCACGCGCGAGCCGCAGGGCTTTCGAGCTCGTCCGCTCGCGGAGCTGATCTCGTTGAAGCTCGACAGCACGCGACGGACCCCGGGAGAAAACGGCCAATTCGAGATTCAGCGCGCTTGACCGTAGCGCTCAACCCCCTGCCCCGCTCCTTCTATGCCAGGCCAGTCTTGACCGTGGCGCGCGACGTGATCGGCAAGCTGCTGGTGCACGTGACGCCCGGCGGAGTGCTCGCGGCCCGCATCGTGGAAAGCGAGGCCTATCGCGGACCCGAGGATCGCGCCGCCCACTCCTGGGGCGGGCGCCGCACCGAGCGGACCGAGGTGATGTTCGGCCCACCCGGGTTCGCCTACGTCTTCTTCGTCTACGGCATGCATTGGCACCTGAACCTGGTCACCACGCGCGAAGGCTCACCGCACGCCGTGCTGCTGCGCGCCGTCGAGCCCATCTCGGGCGGCGCGCAGATGGCCCGCCGTCGCAAGCTGACAGCCGACGACGTGCGGCTCAGCAACGGTCCCGGCAAACTGTGTCAGGCGTTCGGCATCGATCGCCGCCACTACGGCGTGGACCTGACCGCTGGCAGCCTATTCCTGAGCGACGCGCCCGCCGCGCGCGGCAAGCTGGGGCGCTCGCCGCGCATCGGGGTCGACTACGCCGGCGCCTGGGCCGAGAAGCCCTGGCGTTTCTTCGAGCAAAATAACCGATGGGTGTCGCGGGTTCGGCCCCCGCGCCAGCAGCCGTGAGCACGCGGCGGTATGATAGAACCGCGGTCACCTCGATGAACGGACGCCTCTCGGGTAAGCACATCACGCTCTGCGTCACGGGCAGCGTCGCGGCCTACAAGGCCGTGCTGCTGCTGCGCGCCCTGCAGAAGGAAGGCGCCGAGCTCGACGTGGTGATGACCCACAGCGCCGCCGAGTTCGTCGGCGCTGCCACGTTCGCCGGCCTGACCGGCCGCGCTCCCCATCAGGCCATGTTCGGCGTCAACCTGGCCGGGGAGCTGCACGTGGAGCTCGCGCGGAAGAGCGACCTGATCCTGATCGCGCCCGCCACGGCCGACGTCCTGGCACGCCTGGCGCAGGGTCGCTGCGACGACCTGCTCGGCGCCACCGCCCTGTGCGCCACCTGCCCGGTGCTGATAGCGCCGGCCATGCACCCCAGCATGTGGGCCCACCCGGCGACCCAGCGCAACGTCCAAACACTGGTAGCCGACCGCCGCGTCGGTTTCGTCGGCCCGGTCGAGGGCGAGGTTGCCTCGGGTGATCTCGGCATCGGCCGGCTCGCCGAGCCCGAAACGATCCTGTCCTTCGTGATCGCTCAGCTGACGAGCGGCACCTTGCGCGGCAAGCACGTGGTGGTCACGGCGGGTCCCACCGCCGAGGACATCGATCCAGTTCGCTTCATCAGCAATCGCTCGTCGGGCAAGATGGGCTTCGCGCTGGCGGAGCGGGCCGCGGCGCACGGTGCTCGCGTCACGCTGATTGCAGGTCCGGTCGCGCTCGCCACGCCGGCCGGGGTCACGCGCGTCGACGTACGCAGCGCGCTCGCCATGCGCGGCGCCCTCTGGCAGGCGCTCAAGCCCGACCTCAGCGGCGCCGACGCGCTGATCATGACAGCCGCCGTCGCCGACTATCGCCCCGCCGAAACCCACGCCAGCAAGCTCAAACGCGGCGCCGAAAGCCTCGGACTGGAGCTCGTGCCCAACGACGACCTGCTCGCCGAGGTCGGCGCGGCTCGCCAAGCGCCGCTGCCGGTCCTGGTCGGCTTCGCGCTCGAAACCGAGTCTGACGAACGCCTGATCAACGCGGCCCGCGGCAAGCTCGCCAAGAAGCGCGTCGACCTGGTGGTGGCCAACCACCCCGATCGCTCGATCGGCAAGGACCAGATCTCGGGCAACCTGGTGGGGGTGCGGGACGCTGAAGCCTTCGGGCCGCTGTCCAAGCACGACGCCGCCGACCGCATCTTGGAATTCGTGGCGAAGCGTTTGGCCGAGCTCGACGGACGGAAATGAAGGGCCTCACCCGCACGCTGCTCGCCGTGGTGTCGATCGGCCTGGCCATGGGTTTCGCCTTCCGGCTAGAGGTCGCCGGCACGCCCTGGTTCTGGGCCGCGCTGGCTTTGCCCTACCTGCTGCTAGGCGGGCTCGCCCTGCGCGACCTGTACAACGACGGCAGGCTGGTCGACGTGCTCGCGCCGCGCTGGGGTGACCTGTCGCTGGGCGCAGTGACTGCTGTCGTGTTGCTGTTCGCCTCTTGGGCCGCGCGCGCCACGCTGGCTCCCTCCGACAGCCCGCGCCTGGCCTGGTTACTGCGCATCTTCGCGCAAATCGGCGACCCGGACGCCGTGCAGAAGTCCCTGCCTTATACGGCGATCCTGATGCTGATCGTGGTCTGCGAGGAGCTGGTCTGGCGCTCGATGGTGCTCGACGAGCTGACCCAGCGCTTCGGCACGCGGCGCGCCTGGCCACTGGCAGCGCTGGCCTATGCCATCACCGCGCTGCCGACGCTCGTCACGCTGCGCGATCCCTTGGCCGGCTACAATCCGCTGCTGGTGACCGCCGCGTTCGGCTGCGGCATGGTTTGGAGCTTCCTGGCCTCGCTCAAGGGCCGAATCGCGCCGGTCGTGATCGCCCACGGCGTCTTCACGTATTTCTCGCTACTCCAGTTCCGCTGGCCCATCTCCTGACTGCCGGCGAGTCGTTCGTGACCGCACTCGGCTGAGAATGCTCAGCCGGCGAACTTCGACAGGTCTTCCTCGGACAGGTCGAAGTCGCTGAACACGGTCTGCACGTCATCATGGTCATCGAGCGCCTCGACCAGGTGCAAACACACCTCGGCGTCGCGCTCGGTGACCGTCTTCTTGTTCTTCGGTACCCAAGCCGCCTTGCTCGACTGGACCGACAGCTTGGCAGCCTCGAGCGCCGCCGAGACCTTCTCCACATCGTGCGGCGGCGTGTAGACGGCCCAAATGTCGCCTTCGTCGCGGTAATCCTCCGCCCCGGCTTCCAGCGCCGCCTCCATCAGCTGGTCTTCGGTCACGTGAGCCTTCTCCAGCGTGATCACGCCCAGCCGATCGAAAGCCCAGGCCGCAGTCCCGGAGCCGCCCATGTTGCCGTTGTGCTTTTCGAAAATCTTGCGCAGCTCGGCCGCGGCGCGGTTGCGGTTGTCGGTCATGCCCTCGACCAGGAACAAGGTGCCGGCGGGACCGGTGCCCTCGTACAGCACCTCCTCGTACGCGGCCCCCTCGATCTCGCCGGTGCCGCGCTGGATCGCGCGCTTGATGTTGTCTGCCGGCATTTGCTGGGCGCGACAATCGATCACGGCCTTGCGCAGGCGCGGGTTGGAATCGATTTCGCCGCCACCAATCCGAGCAGCGGTCACCACCTCACGGATTAGCTTGGTAAAAATCTTACCGCGCGCCGCGTCCGTCGCGCCCTTTTTACGCTTGATGGTTGCCCATTTCGAATGGCCGCTCATGGCGCGGTCCGTACCACGGACGCCTCGAGGCGTGCCACGAAAGGTTGGGGCTGGGGTCCCAACCGACAACGTGAACGCGGTGCGAACCAGCCCCCTTCCGGGCCAAAATCGAGCCTTAATGGCCCGGTTTTAGCCCCACAAAACTTACCAGCGCGGGCGGACGGCACACGCGAGCCGGAGTGCTACGCTCAGTCGATGGGACAGGGACAGGGACAGGGACATATGGGAGTTTCGTTCAATCAGACTGCGGCTCGGGGCAACCGGCAGCGCTACCACGTCGTGGTCGCGGTCGTGCTGACCGCCTGCTACGTCGCGGTCAAAGCCGTCGGCCACGACTACTGGTCGGTCGGCTTCGGTCTGGCATTTCTAGGTCTGATCTTGCTCACCCCAGCTGCCGAGCAACAAGCCGAACCGTGGCGTCAGCAC
>DATDEV010000195.1:0-7479 GCA_036522995.1 Polyangiaceae bacterium | reverse complement strand
GCTCACCTGCGGACCATACAATCGAAGGTGGGTCGCGGCAAGGCGCGCCCGGCCGCCCGGAAGCTGCCGTGGTAGTCCTGAGTCATTGTGGCCAGCGCGCCAGCGTGAAGCCGAGCGCGAGGCCAGCGAGCAGCTGCAGTGACAGCGCGCGCTGGGTCTCGTGCAGCAGACCGTAGAGCGAGCCGCTGAGTCCGATCGCGAGCAGGTGCAGCGAGAAGCGCGCGAGGCCGCACGCATCCGAACGCTGCTGGCGCGCTCTCAGCTCCTGCGCTGCCAGCGGCCCGCTGGCGCCTAGCTCTGCGTCTGCGTCACGCATCGCCCGTAGCATGAGGCGCCCGGTGTTTCGGGCGCGCCTCGAGACAGCGCAGCCTCAGCGGCTAGCGTCGGCCGGAGCAGTTGCGGCGACGCGGGCTGCTTCGCGAGCGATCACCAGCTCTTCGTTCGTCGGCACGACCAGCGCCAGCAGTCGGGAGCCAGTGGTGGTGATACGGCCGCCGCTGGTCTTGCCGTGGGCTGCGTTGGCGGCGAGATCCAGCTCGGGCCCCAGCACTTGCAGCAGCTCCAGCGTGGCGGTGCGTATCGGCGCCGCGTGCTCACCGATCCCGCCCGTGAAGATCAGCGCGTCCACCCGCTCGAGCGAAGCGCACAGACCCAGAATGGCCTTGGCCAAGCGGTGGCAGAAAACGTCGATGGCCAGCTTGGCCCGCGGCTCGCCCTGGCGCACGCCTTCCAGCAGCGTGCGCATGTCGTTGCTTTGGCCCGAGAGCCCCAAAAGCCCGCTCTTGCGATTCAAGAGCTCGGTGATCTGGCTCAGGTCGAGGCCCAGGTTATCCGCGAGAAAGCCGTGCAGCCCGGGGTCCACGTCGCCGGAGCGCGTGCCCATCACCAGGCCTTCGAGCGGGGTCAAGCCCATGGTGGTGTCGACGCTCTGCCCGCCCTTCACCGCGGTGCAGCTGCAGCCGTTGCCCAGGTGCGCCGTCACCAGCTGCAGCTCGGCGAGCGGCTTGCCGAGCAGCTCGGCTGCGGCCCCGGCCACGTATGCGTGGCTCGTGCCGTGAAAGCCGTAGCGCCGCACCTTGTGCTGCGCGTAAAGCTCGTAAGGCAGCGCGTACATGAACGCCTTGGGCGGCAGGCTCTGATGAAATGCGGTATCGAAAACCGCCACGTGCGCCGTATCGGGAAAGCGCTCGCGCGCCGCTTCGATGCCGAGCAAGTTCGCCGGATTGTGCAGCGGAGCGAGCGGCGTGCACTCGCGCAGCTTGGCGAGCGCTGCTTCGCTCAAGAGCGCGCTCTCCGTGAAGTGCTCACCGCCGTGCACGACGCGGTGCCCAACCGCGGCGACGGCCTGCTGGCCGAGCTTCTGCAGCACCGCGTCGAGCGCCTCGGCGTGATTGGTCACGCGCTCGAGCAGGCCGTGCTGGAGTTGCTCTCCCGTCGTCGGGTCGACCAGTGCGAACTTCAGGGACGAGCTGCCACAGTTGATGACCAGTATCGGTCGGCTCGTCCCCGGCGCGTCGTTCATCGCGCCTTCCGTCTTACGGTCTGTCCCCCGCCGAAGTAAAGCTACGAATCGGTTCCCTCGTGAGCGCGAGTCGCGGCTCACCCCAACGCCGCAGCGTCAGAAACCTTCGCGTTACGTCCACTCCTCGACAGGCTGCGGACCAGGAATGATCCCCGCGATATCCGGATCTTCGCCCGGAGCCGCTTCGGGTCGATTGTCCTTGTCGACCTTGCGCTGCTCGCGCTTCGAAGCCTTGTCCTGCTGCTTCTCTTGCCGTGCTTTCTCTTTGAGTCGCTTGTTGACTGATACGGGCATGAAGTCCTTGGGCTGGGCGCGCCAGCGCTGCGCGTAGGGTGGGTAGTATGATACCTCCCGGGCCGTTCCGCCACCCTGGCGATCCGGCCGGCCCTACGTGCGGACGCTCTGGGCGGAATCGCCGCGGCAAGTTGCAGGGCTCTCACCCTCTCTACTGGTCTCCGCCGACGGCCGCTGCGTCGCCTGGCCGGTCCTGCCTACTCCCCGCGAGTCCGGTCCCTGCCAGCTCCGGCGCTCGCTGCTAGTCTCCACGAGGTGCCCGCGGCCAATAGCTTCGAGCGCATTCGACGTGTGGTTCGTCGCATTCCGCGGGGGCGCGTCATGACTTACGGCGATGTGGCGGCCGCGGCCGGCATGCCGCGCGCGGCGCGCGTCGTCGGCTATGCCATGCGTGCGCTCGCTTCGCCCTTGCCCTGGCAACGCGTGGTGGGTCGTCGCAATGCGCGCTCTGCGCAGCTCACGATCCGCGAGCCACGCGCCAAGGCCGAGCAACGCCGCTTGCTCGAAAAGGAAGGCGTGAGCTTCGACGCGCGGGGCGCCATCGACCTGTTGCGCTTCGGTTACCGGCCGCGTTGAGCGGTGTTTCCTGGTTTCCCGGCCTTCACGCTCCGCCGCTGCGCTCGTAGAGACTGCGCACGAAGGCGATGCTGTCGACTTCACGCGCCGATTTGTCCTCGCGGTAGCGCCGCACCCGCGCGAAACGCAGCGCCAGGCCGCCGGGGTAGTTGCGACTTTTCTGCAAGCCATCGAAGGCGATCTCGACCACCAGCTCGGGGCGCACGTGCACGACGTAGTCGCTGCGCTCCGTGGCGAGCTCCTGCAGCTTGCGCGTCTGCCAGCTCAAGAGCTCGTCGGTCAGCCCTTTGAACGTTTTGCCCAGCATCACGAAGCCGCCCGTCTCCGCGTCGCGCGCCCCCAGGTGCAGGTTGCTGAGTAAGCCTTGGCGGCGCCCGCTACCCCACTCCGCCGCCAGTACGACCAGGTCGAGCGTGGGCGCGGGCTTGAGCTTCAACCAGCCCGCGCCGCGCCGCCCGGATGCGTAGCTCGAGGCCAGGCTCTTGACCACGACGCCCTCGTGGCCGCGCTCGAGCGCGGCGCGCATCACGCTTTCGCCCTCCGCGACGCTCGCCACCTCGCTGCGCGCCACGCGCGCGCTGGCTGGTACCACGCTCTCCAGAGCCGCCCAGCGCTCGGCGTTGCTGCGCTCCACCAGCACTTCACCGCCCAGATACAGGCAATCGAAGAAGAACGCGCTGAGCGGGAGCGCTTGCTGGTGCTCGGCCACCTTGAGCTTGCGGCCGACGCGCTGCATCGTGATCTGGAATGGCTGCGGCCTGCCATCGGCATGCAGTGCGATCGCCTCACCGTCGAGCACCAGGCTCTCGGCGGGCAGGCTGCGGGCCAGGGCCACCAGCTCGGGCACGGCGTCCGTCAGCTCGTTGCCATGCCGCGAGTACACGGCTACGCGCTCCCCCGAGCGATGGACCTGGATGCGTGCGCCGTCGAGCTTTTGTTCGAACGCGCAGGGCGCCGTGCGCTCGAAGGCGTCGCTCACGTCCTTGGCCGTTTGCGCGAGCATCGGCCTGAGCGGTCGGAATAGCTCGATGGTCAAGGCTTCGAGCGCTGCGCGATCACCGCTGAGCGCCAACGCCGCCACTTCGGTTACGTCACCGGCGAACAGCATCGCGCGACGGAGCAGCGCGGGCGTCAGTGAGCTGGCCAGCGACAGAGCTTCGAGCAAGACGGCCTCCAGCGCCCCCTGCCGCAGCTCGCCCAGCACCAGCCGCGTGACGAAGTCGCGTTCGGGGTCGCTCAGCCGTGCGAACGCCTGCGCCAACAGCCGTTCGCGTCTGGCAACCGAACCCTTGCCCGAAGCCTGGGCAAGCTCGGCGAAGAGTCGGTCGAGCTCGAGCACGCCCAGGCCCACGTCGGCCTCGACCGGCTCTGGCGCCGCTCGTAGCCGGCGCAGAGTGGCGTAGCCGACGCCCAGCTTTCCCTGCCGCAGCTCTCCGCACAAAAATCCAACGCCAGCGCGCTGCTCGGCGGGTTCGAGCGTGCGCAGCAGATCAGCCAAAGCCGCGACCTTCTGCTTACGCGAGCGGGTCGCGGCCACGGCTTGCGAGACGGCCACGATCTCGGCCAGCTTGGCCATCTCCCACACTTGTGGGTCGGCGCGGGCGACAGCGCAAGTCGGTGCGTCGGGCTTGGCGCAGCTGACGGCGTCTGATATGCGTGCCCTGGCCCGCGATGAGTAAGGCGACCAAGCGTGAGACGAACGCGGCCGTGCTCAAGCAGGCCATGATCCGACGCTTGCCGCGTCGATTGTCGGGTAGCGGGGAGATGTCGCTGCCGCCTGCCCCGGCGCTGCTCGAGCACTACGTGAAGCTTTTCGACCAGACCTGGGAAGGGATGGGACGCAAATTCACCGAGCCCGAGCTGGCCGAATTTCGCACCGCGCTGAAGGCGCGGCTGGAGCAAGCCTTCGAGTCGTCGCCCACTGCCAAGGTGGTGGTGAGCTATTCCACCGATCCGCCGCCGAAGACCAGCATCACTTGGAAAATCGTGGCGCTCGGCTCGAGCTTTGCGGACGAGTACGCGCACTGGGTTGCCACCCGCACGCCGCCGCTGTTCGGCAAGCTGCCCGACGCCAAAGCGCTCGACATGGCACGTTCGCTCGGCGCACCCGCCGAGGTAACCGTCATCGACATCGGCGCCGGCACCGGGCGCAACACGCTGCCACTAGCGCGTGAGGGCTTTCAGGTCGACGCGGTCGAGCCCGCGCCCGCGCTGTGCACGGTGCTGCGTGAAGAGGTGACGACGAGCGGCCTGCCGGTCAACGTGGTCGAGGGCAGCATCCTCGACGAGGCGTTGGTCTTGCCGCGCGAGCAGTATCGGATGGTGTTCCTGTCCGAGGTGATCGCGTCGCATTTTCGAAGCGTGGCGCAAGTGCGACAACTGTTCGAGATCGCGGCGCAGAAGCTCGCCCCCGGCGGGCTGCTGGTGTTCAATGCTTTCCTTTCGGACGGCGGCTACAAGCCCGACGACCTGGCGCGGCAGCTGTCGCAGGTCATGTGGTGTGTCGTCTTCACCCGCCACGACCTGGACGTCGCCAGCAAGGACCTGCCATTCGAGCGCTTGGCGGACGAGAGCGCGGCTGATTACGAGCGTGCTCACTTGCCCGAGGGTAACTATCCGCCGACCGGTTGGTACGACGGCTGGAGCGGCGGGCAGGATCTGTTCGACTTGCCCGCGCAGCGGCCACCGATGGAACTGCGCTGGCTCGTGTATCGAAAGATGAGCTGACGCGGGCGCGTCGCTCTTGGTAGGTTCGCCGCCATGCCGACCGAGTCGGTTCGGCCCGATGCCGACGTCGTCCCCCGCCTAGCGGTCCGCGATCCGGACCAGTGGCTCACGCTCATTTGCTGGTTGGTGATCGGCTTTTCGGGGCTGTCGATCTTGCTCTACTCGTTCGGGCGCGATCAGGGCATCTACGCCGTGGTCGCCGATACCATCCTGAACGGTGGCATGCCCTACCGCGATGCTTGGGATTTCAAGCCGCCCGGCATCTTTCTCACCTACGCCCTGGCGCAGGCGCTGTTCGGCAAGTCCATGCTCGCCATTCGCCTGCTCGAAGTGATCGCGCTGGTCGCTGCCACTTTCGGGTTCGAGCGACTGGGCCAGGTGTTCTTCGATCGACCCAAAGCCGGGCTGGTGGCGGCGGCGGTCGCCGCGCTCGTCCACGCCCAGCTGGAGTTCTGGCACACCGCTCAGCCCGAGACCTTCGCCGGCTACTTGACGATCGCTGCGCTGGTGGTGGTGACGCTCGAGCCCTCGAAGCGACGTCGCTGGTTGATCCCGCTCGGCACCGGCGTGCTGTTCGGCATGTGCGCTCTGTACAAGCCTCCGCTCGGTGGTGGCATCCTGGTTTGCGGCGCCTACGTGCTCACGCGCGAGCAATTGCGTGCTGCCAAGTTGCCGCAGCTCTTGCGCTGCGCCGTGCTGCTGGCCAGCGGCTTCGCGCTGCCCATCGCGCTGGTGCTGATCTGGCTGGCGGCGCGCGGGGCGTGGCCGGCCTTTTACTGGACGTTTCACGACTTCGTGCCCGGTTACACCAAGCTCAACTGGAGCGACGCTCACGCTCCCGGGATGCTCTACTACGCGCTCGACGAAGCCTTCATGAAGTTCTCGGCGCTGTCGGCGTTCGGCGTGATCGCGGCCATCGCCATGTCGCCGATTCACTCGCGCGAACGCGAGGGCATTTTTCTGGTGCTCGGCATCATCGCCATACACCTGACCGGCATCACGATGCAGGGCAAGTTCTTCCCGTACCACTACGGGGCGACCTTGACGCTGATCGCGTTCATCTCCGGGCTAGGACTGTACAAGCTGTTCCGTCGCTGTCTGGTCGCCGGCCCCGGCAGCCTGCTCGCGCTCGCTTCGTTCGTGCTGGTCGCCATATCGATGCGAGACGGCGCGCGCGACCTGCCGCAAGGCTTTTGGGAACGCACCAGCATGCGGCTGGCGTTCTTGCTGCGACAGGAGCCATTTCGAAGCCGCGGCGACCTCGATCGCGAGCTATCCTACGTGGCCGACTACAACCTGGACGCGGATCGCCAGGTGGCGCTCGAGATTCGCTCGCGCACGCGCGAGACCGATGCGGTCTTCATCTGGGGGTTCGAGCCGTCCATCTACTTTCTGGCGGAGCGCCCGCTCGCCAGTCGCTGGACCTATGACGTGCCGCAACGGACCCCGTGGCAACGCGGCTACTCGCGCGGCGAGCTGCTCAAGGACCTGTCGCTGAGGCGGCCCCAACTGATCATCGTTCAGCGACGCGATGTCTTCCCGTCGGTGACCGGCAGCCCGCTCGATTCCCGCGATGAGCTGCCGAGCTTTCCGGAGCTGAAGAGCCTGATCGACGCGCAGTACTTGAAAGTGCGCGAGATCGAGGACTTCGAAATCTACGAGCGGTCGGAGCGCGGGAGCTAAGCCGGATAGCTCGCGATTCGCTATTCCCTCCCAGTTGAATAATTGCGATGGAGTCGCCTCGGTCTGGACACTCAGCTGTGCTGAGTAGCAGTTAGACGTGATGCAAACTTTACGAAATGTGGGTAGGGGATCGAGCGGTGACGAAGAGCGCGTTGCGGAGCCAGCTCGCGGTGTCCGTCGTGGCGCTGTCGGCATCCGTTTTGGCCGAAAGCGCGGCCAGGGCCTACCCAGCGCTCGGCAGCTCCGCGCTGGTCGCTGCCCGCGATCTGGTTTTGACCGTGGGCCTGTGGGCGTGGCCCGCCGCGTTGACTGCTCTGGTGCTGGCCGCGCTGCTCGGCGCGCTATGCGGCGAGGACGCACCGCTGGCCGTACTGAGCGACTCGTGGCGTGAGCCCGCCCGGCGACAGCGGCTCGTGCTGGCGGCGTTGCTCGCGCCAGGGCTGCTGCTCTGGGTGTTCGAGTGGACGCGCGCCGCAGCGCGCTTCCACAATGTCGAGCTGGCTGCCGCGCTCGTGGCAGGCGCAGCGCTGGCGGGCGTGTTCGGGCTGGCGCTGGCGGGCTGGGGGCTGCTGCGGGCGCTCGCCACGCCAGGCCTCGCGCGGCGCGCGGTAACGGGCTGGAGCGCTGCGCTGGCGAGCGGGCTCGGGCTCGGCTGGCTGCTGTGGCACGCGCGAGCT
>DATDEV010000194.1:0-2366 GCA_036522995.1 Polyangiaceae bacterium | reverse complement strand
CAGCCCGACTGACTGCAGACATCGGCGCCTGGCAGCGTCAACCAGCCGAAGCCCGCTTCGGCCATGCCGGTGGGGCGATCGAGCGCGCGAAAGCCGGTGAGCACGGGCGGGTCGCTCAGGTCGGGCGGCGCGTCGGCGCTGGCCCGTAGCGAGCCGAGGCTCAGCGCCAGGCCGAGCAGCAGCGCGGGCAGGGCCCGGCGCGTCATTGGGGCCCTCCGACGAGCCGCGCTGTCACGCTCGTGTCCTCGCGTCCCGCAAAAATGCACGCGCTCAGCTCGGCGCCCAGCGCGCGTGCGTTTGGAGCGCGATCGAGCGGGTCCTTGGCCAAGTTTCGGGCGATGAGCTCGGCCAATGCCGGCGGCGCGTCACTGCTGAGCGAGCGTAGATCGGGTGGTGTGGCGCTCACCTGCTGCACCAAGATGGCGATCGCGCTCGCCCCGTCGAAGGGAGTTTTCCCCGCGATGCATTGGTAGAGCAAGGTGGCGATGGCGTAAACGTCGCCCTCGGGACCGAGCTTCCCGCCCTGCGCGCCTTCGGGCGCCATGTAGCGTGCGGTGCCGAGCACGGCGCCGTCGCGCGTCGCGAAGTCGGGATCGCTGCCAGCGTGCGCCATGCCGAAGTCGAGCACCTTGACGAAATCGGCGTCGGCGCCGCGGCGCACTAGCATGACGTTGTCCGGCTTGAGATCACGGTGAACGATGCCGAGGCTATGAGCCTCGCCAACGGCATCGCAAATCTGCAGCGCGATATGAACCGCGCGCAGCAGCCCGAGCGACCCGCCGCCGGCCAAAAGCGCTGAGCTGAGCGACATGCCGTCCAGGTGCTCGAGCACGATGAACGGCTCTCCGCCAGGATGGTCGGGGCTGGGATCCACGCTGCCCAGCATGAGCACCTCGGCCAGGTTGGGGTGGCGAAGGCGCGCGCCGATGGTAGCCTCGCGCCGCAAGCGAGCGGTCGCTGCCACGTCGCTCGCCAGCTCGCGGTGCAGGATCTTGAGCGCGACGGGGCGCTCGAGCCCGAGCTGTCGGGCGAGGTAGACGCGAGCCATCGCGCCCACGCCGAGCAGGCGCTCGACGCGAAACTGTCCGGCGATGATTCGACCCAGATAGGGGTCGGGGCCGACGCTGCCTCGCTCGGGACCGGTCGGTGTGCCATCCTTTGGACAGAACAGAACCGCAGCGTCGTAGCGCTCTCCACAGCTTACGCAACGGCGGCCAGAGCCGCCTTGGGCCGTCATCCAGCGTCCCAAGTTAGCATCGCCAAAGGCTTACTGGTCATGTACGCTGCGCCCCCTTCATGACCGACGAAAACCCCAGCAATTCTCCGCCCGGCGAGCCGCCTTTGGCTCAGCGACCGGACGGGGCTAGCGCGGGGTACCACGTGGTCCTACCCACGTTCGAGGGGCCGCTCGACCTCCTGCTGCACCTCATCGAGCAGCACGAGCTCGACATCCGCGACATCCCCATCGCGTTCGTGGCTCAGAAGTACGTCGAGTACATCACGTTGATGGATGAGCTCAACATCGACGTCGCGAGCGAATACCTCGTGATGGCGGCGACGCTCACCCACATCAAGTCGAAGCTGCTGCTGCCCGTACCCCCTGCCGATCAGGAGGACGATGACGAGCTCGGGCTCGACCCTCGCGCGGAGCTGGTGCGCCGGCTACTCGAGTACCAGAAGTACAAGCGCGCCGCCGAGCAGCTGGGCGGTGGAGACGTGCTCGGTCGCGACGTGTTCGCGCGCGGCCTGCCGGCACCGAGCGTGGAGGGGCCGGCGCCGCTGGCGGGCCTCAGCCTGTTCAAGTTGCTGGACGCGTTCCAAGGCGTCTTGTCGCGCGCCACCACGAAAGTCGATCATCAGATCGATCTCGAACGCTTCTCGATCACCGATCGCATCAATCAACTCGTGGATCTACTGCAGCTCCACAAGAAACTGACGTTCGAGCAGTTGTTCGAGGGCGCCACGTCGCGGGGGGACCTGATCGTGACGTTCCTGGCTCTGCTGGAGATGACGCGGCTGCGCATGACGCGCCTGGAGCAAGAGGGCCCGCTCGAGCCCATCGTCGTGGAGCTGGCGCTGGTGGACGCGAGCGCGGTAGAAGAGGCAGCGCTCGCCGCCGAGGCGAGCTTCAGCCCACGGCCGAAGGAAGAGGAGCTTCTCGAGGCCGAAGTCGAAGACGAAGACAACGCGCTCGCTGCTGGCCGCGCGTCGGACGAGCCCAGTGACTCGGACGACGTTTTGCCAGGCGACGAAGAGCACGGCGAACGAGACGAGCCTTAGCTCGAAGCACGACCGAACATGGCAGCGAAGAAGCGATCCCAGGACCCCGCGATAGGACTCCGTGGCGCCAAAGCGCCCGCCCAGGC
>DATDEV010000193.1:0-6746 GCA_036522995.1 Polyangiaceae bacterium | reverse complement strand
TAGCTCACGCCGGCGAGCCCGCAGGCGTGCTCGCGCAGATGCGCGACGAGCTCGGCGTGCAGCCTGGTGATCGCGAACTCGCCCGCGCCGTAGGGCAGACACACCGGATCTCTGCCGTCGTCACCGAACAGGGCAAAGCCGTAGCCGCGGTGCGCTGCGAGCGTATCGACATCGACCCCCAGCGAGCGCAGCGTGCGGACGCCCGGGGGATGGATCCATTCACCTGCGAAGCGGCTAGCCGCTCCGGGGTAGCCGTCGATCAGCGTCACGCGCGCGCCACGCTTCGCGAACGCGATCGCCGCGGTGGCCCCCGCCGGACCAGCACCGACCACGGCGACGTCGGTGTGTAGCGAGCTGGCGGTGGGCGTGATCGAAAGCATGGTCGGTCATCCGTGATAGAGACCGCTGAAGGCGCGCTTGAGGACGTCGCGGGTGGCACGCGACGAGCTGAAGCCGAGGGCCACGTCGAGCGCCGGCCCCTTGAGCGCGCCCATCAGCAGGCGGCCGCCGAGCATCCTGGCTGCAAGCGCTTTCATCACTTTCGCTTGATACCTGGTGCCTTCCAGATCCGGTCGCCAGCCGCTCAGCGCGAGGTCAGCGACGTGGCTGCCAGCAACGTGGCCGCTCACCAGCGCGTGATAAATACCCTCGGCGGTAGCGAAATCAGCCAGCCAGCCCGCTTCCCCGGCGCGCAGCACACCCGGAGCCGCGAGGCCCCGCGGCATGCTGCTCACGTTGACGGGGTGCCCGATCCAGCTGCCCAGCAGATCTGCTCCGCGCAGGCGCGATGCCAGGCGTCGCTCGAGAAAGGCTTCGAAGCGCTGGCGGGCGTTGGGCTTGGCCCTGTCGGGCACGAAACACAGCCCGATGTTCACGCGGCGTGCCGTTTCCGGAAACACCCACGCGTAGTGGGGCTTGAGCTCGCGGTCGAAGAACAGCTCGACCACGTCGGAGCAGCCCTGAACGCCTTCGTACCAGCCCATGATCGTATGCAGGGTAGCCTGGCCCCCCGCTGCGGGCGCGCGGCGGCGCTCGCGATCGAAGCCGCCCGTGGCACCGCTGCAGTCGATCACGGCATCTGCCTCGAACGTCTGCTGGCTCGTTTCCACGGCCATCTGCCCCGCATGCGCCTCCACGTGGCGCACGGTACAGCTCTCGTAAAGCCGAGCGCCGCGCCGCTCGGCCTCGCGTGCCAGGAGCTCATCGAATTCGCTACGCCGCAACACCGCGGTCTCGTGGTCGCCCCGGAGCTCGACGCCCTGTCCATTCGCTCCGGCGATCACGGCTCCATCGATGCGAAACGCGAGCCGACGAACCTGCTCGCCGACACCGAGTCGGTCCAGGTACTTGAGCGTCCAGGGCGACAGCCCGCTGCCACAAGCCTTGGTGCGGGGCAGCGGCTTGCGCTCGAGCAGGGCGCATTCGACCGATCCCGAAGCGGCTAGCGCCATCGCAGCGGCCGAACCTGCCGGGCCGGCGCCGATTACGACTACTTTCCGCTTTCTCGGCAAGATCTGAACCCTCGGAGAGCAAGCCGCCGCCCTGCGAGCCGAGCAAGGTCAGCCCGCAGCAGCCTCACTTCTGGCGGTAATGGATCCGACGAGTTAACGCAAGTCGAAACAAGCCAAGCGTCAGATCGAGTCCAGCGCAATTGAAACGCTGCGTCCATGATCGTGGACGAACGAACATCGGAACGAGTCGCATCAACATAGTGCTCTCGCGAACAGAGACGACCGCGAGCTAGCGCTCGGATTAGTGTCGCGTCGATGTACGTTCACAAGAGCACTCTGGGCTGGCTCGCCCGACGTGGCGTGCTCGGGACCGGTTTCACGGCGCGGCGGGGGGCATACGCAGTCGGGTTCGGCGTGGCGCACGCGCTACTTTGCGGTGCCGTTTCGGCTGCGCGCTGGCTCGATCGACCGCTCTACCCGTCGTTCGAGAAGACGCCGATCCCGCCGCCGCTGTTCGTGATCGCGACGCCTCGTTCGGGGACCACCTTCCTTCACCACCTGCTCGCCCTCGACGAGGAGCGCTTCGTGAGCTTCAAGCTCTACCAAACGCTGGCTCCTTCGATCCTCCTGGAGCGCGCGATTGGCCAGCTTCACGAGCTCGATAAGCGAACCGGACGGGGGCTACAGCGCTTGCTGGATGCCGTCGATCGCCGCATGTTCACGTCGTGGGACGGCATTCACAAGGTGGGCCTGCGCGCGCTGGAAGAGGACGAAAACCTGTTCGTCTACAGTCTGGTGAGCCCGGCGCTGTACATGCTTTTCCCAGCCGTCCGCGAGCTCCCGGAGCTCGTGAACATCAGTGGCCTGGAGGGCAAGGTCATTCGCCGGCTCGCCAGCGACTACCGTGAATCGGTACGCCGCCTGGTGTACCTGTCGGGAGGCCAGCGCGCGCCGCTGATCAAGAACGTGCTCTTGCCGAGCCGCTTGCCGGTCGCCGAGCGCGCCTTTCCCGACGCGCGCTACGTACACATCGTTCGCGATCCGCGTGAGGCCATCCCGTCGGCGATCAGCCTGTTCTTCGCCATGTGGCAGAGCCACTCGCCGGCCATCGCGGCAGACTCTCCCGCCACGCGGGCCCTGGCCGATATGTTCCTCGAGCATTACCGAATCCTGTGCGACGAGGGGCGCCGGCAGCCCCCCGAGCGCTGGACCAGCGTGCGTTTCGAGGCGCTAATCGCGGATCCGGTGGGCACCGTAGAGCGCATCTACGCAAGCTTCGGTTGGCCGGTGACAGCGGCCTTCCGCGCGCGCCTGGTGCAGGCCACTGCCGACAGCCGCCGTTTCAAGAGCCGTCACCAGTACGACCTCGCGCAATTTGGCCTGACCGACGACGACCTGCGCTCGGCGCTTGGCGAGCACTGGCAAGGGGGCAGCGCAGCTTCGGAGCCGAGGCAGGGACTTGACGTTGCTCGTCACCAGGAGAATGGTCGGGCCGTTGTCTGAGCAGACACTAGCCAGGCGGAGGTTGCGATGAGCGCAGAGCGCCGGGAAACGCGCGTGGCAGAGGTGCGGCAGTGCGGACTGAGCGGCAACTACTGGTACGCCGTCGAGCTGTCGAAGAACGTCAGCAAAGGCCAGGTCGTCGAGGTCAAGTGGTGGAAAACGTCCATCGCCGTCTACCGCGACGAGTCCGGCAGCGTGTCCGCTCTGGAGAATCGCTGCGCGCATCGGCAGATGCCACTCTCCTGCGGTCGCGTGGAAGGGACGCGGCTGGTCTGTCAGTATCACGGCTGGAAGTACGAGGGGTCAGGGCGCTGCGTCGAGATCAGCCACGAGCTCGGCAAGGGGCGCGAGAAGCTGCCGAAGATCGGCATCCGTGCGTACCCGATCCAGGAACGCTACGGCCTGATCTGGATCTTTCCGGGTGACCCGGCGCTAGCCGAAGGCGTGCCGCTACCTGAAGTGCCGGAGCTGAGCGGCCCCAAGCCATGGCCGATCGCGCCCGTGGACGTGACCATCGGCGCCCACTTTTCGATGATTGTCGAGAACGTGTGCGACTTCAATCACGCCTACCTGCATCGCCACAGGGAGCCGTTCGTCGAGCCGAAGCTCACGGCTTACGGTCGCGAGGGCGACACGGTGAGCGTCACTTACGCGACCAAGTTCGGCAAGAGCCTGATCGCGCGGCTGGCCTCGGAAAATGGCGGTAAAGGCCTCGATCGCATCGAGCTTTTCTACCAGTACCCGTACCAGCGCTCGGACATCATGGGGAAGTACCTGCACTGGCTGTTCATGCTGCCCATCGATGAACGGACGACGCGCTGTTTCTTCCTGTTCTTGTTCGGACCGATCGAGGTGCCATTCGTGCGCTGGAAGATCCCGCGGCCACTGAAGCCGCTCGCGCTGCAGCTTGCGAACAAGCTCTACATCAATCCGCTGCTGGCAGAGGACAAGTGGGCGCTCGAGGCCGAGCAGACTGGCTTCGAGCGGCATTCTGACCGGCCGATGATCGAGCTCAACCCGGTGGTGATCGAGTTTCAAAAGCTCACGCTCGAGAAGTGGCGCGAGTTTCAGCAGGGCGAGCTGTCGCGGTCGCTGCGCCGTCGCGAGGTCGAGACCGATCAGGCCGCTCGCGTCTCGGCCGAGGCGGAGAGCGCGCTCGTCGCGGGAGCCAAGGGGCGCGGCTCCTGGGCCGCGGAGTGATGAAGGTCTGCGTGAGGAGGGGATCATGACGACACTGGTCACGGGCGCGACTGGCCATATCGGCAACAATCTGGTGCGGGCGCTGCTCGCGCGGGGCGAGCGAGTGCGGGCGCTGCTGCGTCCAGGCTCGAGCCCCAAGCCGCTGGCTGGGCTCGATATCGAGCGCGTGGAGGGCGACTTGCGCGATGCCGCATCGCTCGCTCGCGCCGTGGCAGGCGCCGAGCGCGTGTACCACGTGGCGGCGATGATCAGCATTCGCGGGGGCGACCGCGAGGCGCTCTGGGACGCGAACGTGGCTGGAACTGCGCGCCTGCTCTCCGCGGCGCGTGAGGCCGGCGTGCGGCGTGTCGTCCACACCAGCTCGTTCGGCGCCATCGGGCACAATCCGGCCGGGCCGAGCAGCGAGGAGCACACGCTCGACCCGAACGAGCCCGCCACCGACTACGAACAGAGCAAGGCCGCGTCCGAGGTCGAGGTAAAGCGCGAGATCGAGCGCGGGCTCGACGTCTGCATCGTCAACCCTTGCGCCACCGTGGGTCCGTTCGACTTTCGCCCGAGCCTGGTGGGGCGCACCTTCGTCGATTTCGGGCTTGGAAAAATGAAGGCCTACGTGCCGGGCGCCTTCGATTGGGTGCCCATGCGTGACGTGATCTCCGGCCACCTCTTGGCCATGGAAAAGGGCGCTCGCGGCGAGCGCTACCTGCTTTCCGGGGAGGTCGCCTCCCTCGATCAAATCATGGACTGGCTCGCCGAAGACACCGGCCGGCCGCGCCCGCGACTGCGCGTCCCGGTGGGGCTCATGCTCGCGCTGTCCGTGCCGAAAGACTTCGTCGAAGCGCGGCTTTTTCCCCAAAAATACCCGCGCTTCAACCAGCACTCGCTGCGCCTGCTCTCGAGCGGTAAGCACGGCACCAACGCCAAAGCCCGTCGCGAGCTGGGCCTTGCTCCAACCCCGGTTCGGCAAGCTTTTCGCGACTCCGTCGACTGGTTTCGCGCTAACGGTTACTTTTGAGGTCAGGCGCTCGGCGCCTCGGAAACGCTTATGACAGCTCGCTTTCGACTTACCTTGGCCGGCGCATGCTTCGTCACCAGCGTGGCGCTGGGCGTGCACGCCGGCAACGACGATGGCGTGCTGCTCGGCGAGCAAGCCATGATCACCGGCGGCGCCGTCACGGCCATCGTGTCGGATGGGGCCAGCGCTTGGTACAATCCCGCAGGGCTGGGACTAGCGCAGCGCAACCAGCTCGACGTCACGGGCAGCGTGTATGGCGTCAACATCTACCGGGTGAAGTCGGCCTTCGTGTTGCCTGACGGCACGTCGGCGAATGCGGGCATGACCGACTGGGTGCTGGTCCCGAGCGTGCTCTCGTTCGTGCGCGAGATGGGTGACGGCTGGGTCGCCACCGTGGGCATCTTCATCCCGCGAACCCACGACTTCGACATGCGGACGCAGGTCCAGAATGAAGCCGGCCAGATCTTCGCGGGCACCGTCGGCAGCCTGCTGTACGAGAACGACTACATGCTGGCGGTGGCCAAGCGGCTCACGCCGAACCTGCGCCTGGGCGTCAGCGCGGCCGGTGTCTACATTTCCCGCCGAGACTTCGTGCAGATCGCCTTCGGCTCGGAGGATGCCCCCGAAGCGGGCTTCTATAATGGGTCGAGCTCGGTGGCGGTCGGCAATTACGGGGCGCGGCTCACCCTGGGCATGCAGTGGAATCCGGCGCCCGACTGGGATGTGGGCGTGTCGCTGCAGAGCCCGGTGCTGACCGGCTGGAGCGACATTTCGCGCACCGTGATTCAAAGCTCCATTTCACAGCCTGCAGCGCCTGGGGAGCCCGGAACGCCTCATTTCTCAGTCGAGGAGCAGCTGGGAACCGTCGCTGTCTGGGACTTCACGACCCCGGCGCGCCTGCGCATCGGGCTCGCGCACCGGATGGGCAAGACGCAGCTTTTGCTGGATGGCGACATCTCCACTCCGATCCAGATCCCATCCGAATTGCCGGACAACACCTTCATCGACCGGGAGTGGGTCGCCAACGGTCGCGTCTCCGCGCTGCACGCATTTTCCCCCAACGTGACCGGTGGAGCCGGCATCTTCACCGACCTGAGCGGCGAAGACCGCTTCGAAACCAACTTCGTGGGCGTCGCGTTCGGCGTGGCGCTGAGTCAGGCGCACACCGTGGACGGCAAGAAGCGTGACCTCACCTTCTCGACCACCCTGGGCGGGCGCTACGCCTACGGCTGGGGTGAGCTCAACGGCCAGAACCTCGCGCTCGAAGACAACGGCGAGCTCGTCGCCCAAGAGATCGGCGCGGTCACGCGCATCCACGAGCTGGCCTTCAACCTGGGCGGCGGCGTCAACTTCTGACGTCCCCCGGGTGGCTACGCGGCCGCTTGCCGCTCGTGAAGCGACTCCAATAAGAAACCCCGCAAGTCGCGAAACTTGCGGGGTTAATTCAGCGGGGCGGACGGGACTCGAACCCGCGGCCTCCGGCGTGACAGGCCGGCGTTATAACCAACTTAACTACCACCCCGTGTGTGGCGGCGCGGTTCATACCACAGGAAAGCGGCTCCACAACGAAAAAGTGCGTG
>DATDEV010000192.1:0-2200 GCA_036522995.1 Polyangiaceae bacterium | reverse complement strand
CCTGCACCTGGCTCGGGCGCGCTGGTCTTCTGCGGCTCAACCGTCGTCGCCTCGGGCGCCTTGGCTGGGGGCGCGCCAGCGCCGGCGCCGCAGGCCAGCAGGAGCGACGTCAAACACAGGGGGGCGAAGCTGCGCAGAATGGGTGCTGTATACAACACCCAGCTCGCCGAGTATTTGGGATCAGGGCGGGGCGGGCAGGCTGGCAGATGCCAGCGGCGCCGGGCTCGGGGCGAGCGCCGCCGCAGCGGGTTCGACGCCAACAGTGCCCACGCGGTGAGCGGCGAGCACGTGGGGCGGCGGCGTGTGCAGATCCCAAACCAACCCCAGCCACGACAGCACCTTGAGCACGTAGAAGGTGACGTCGATCTCCCACCAGAAGAAGCCCTGGTTGGTCGCGCGCTGGTAGTAGTGGTGGTTGTTGTGCCAGCCCTCACCCAGCGTGATCAGCGCGAGCCACAGGTTGTTGCGGCTGTTGTCGGTCGTCACGTAGCGTTTGTTACCGAACACGTGCGTGAGCGAGTTGATGGTGAAGGTGCCGTGCCAGAGCAGCGTGGTCGACACGAAGAAGCCCCAGTACAGCGCCCAAGCGCCGCCTGCGAAGTAGAGCCCCACCGCCAGCGCGATCGCCGGCAAGTAGTAGTAGCGATCGAAGAAGCGCAGCTCGGGGTAGCGCGCCAGGTCTTTCACGCGCTCGAAATCGGTGTCGTGATTGCAGGGCGCCAGGATCCAACCCACGTGGCTCCACCAGAAACCATCCTGGAGCACCGAGTGCGTGTCGCCCGGCTGATCGGAGAGGCGGTGGTGATGACGATGATGCGCGGCCCACCACAGCACGCCCTTCTGGACGCTGGTCATGGCCAGCAGCGCGAGCAGCAGCTGAAAAAACCGGCTGGTCTTGTAGGTGCGGTGAGAAAAGTAGCGGTGGTAGGCGCCCGTCACACCGAACATGCGCACCACGTAGAGCCCGAGGGCCAGCGCGAACCCAGTCCAGGACCAGCCGAGCCAGAACACGCCGGCAAAGGCCGCCAGGTGCACCAGAAAGAACGGGGTCGATCGGACGACGTCGAGTCGATGCTCAGGGTGCATGTAGGCCGCTACGGCATTTCATAGCCGAGGGTTAGTCACGGCAGTGTCAGGAGATCGTTATCTTTCGCCTGCGCCAGGCGCTTTATCGGCTCATACCGTAACGGGAGTTGAACCGACCGCCGCGGGGCTCGCATACCGCGGCCAGGGTGTGGCCGACGGCGCTCCAGGTCATGCCGTCGCCGCCGAGCGTCTGGCTGCTGCCCAGGATGTACGCCAAATCCGCCAGCGTGATGATGCCGATCAGCCGCCGCTGCGCGTCGATCACCGGCACCCGGCGCACCTTGTGCTGCTGCATCAGGGCCTGAACGGTCGCCGGCGTGTCCTGCGGCCCACAGCACTTGATGTCGCGCGCCATGGCGCTGCTCACGCTCGCGTCGCCGAGCGGAACGCCCTGCAGGTGGCTGGCCATGCAGATGTCGCGGTCGGTGATGAGGCCGATCACGCGCCGCTCCGTATCCACGACCGGTACGGCACCGCAGTCGACCTCCCACATGATCTGAGCGGCGGAGCTGAGGCTCTCTTCGGGCGCACAGCTACGAACGTCTCGGGTCATGATGTCTTCGACCTTCATCTTCGTATTCCTTCTGGCGGGCTGGCGATGAGCGCGTTTTTGGGTGGGTTGGCTCGAACAACCAATGTCGAGAGGCGAGGCCCTTATAACAACCCGGCCAGTTATCCCCAACCCAAAACGGCGTAAAACCAAGGCGGCTTTTTCGCTACAGCGGCGGTATAATCGAGGCGTGGAGTTTCGTGAGTACGCGCGATCGAACGACGACGGGCTCGACCTCCTCACCGGGGCGCTCCTCATCGCTCGGGACGCTTACCCGGGACTCGACCTGGGCGCGCAGCGCTCGAAGCTCGACGAGCTAGCCGCGCCCCTCAGCGGCAGGGGACTCGCCGGCCTGCCGCATACGGTCCAGGCGCGCCTGCTCTCCGACTACCTCTACGTGCTGCGCGGCTTCCACGGCGCGCGGGCCGACTACTACGATCCGCGCAATTCGTTCCTGAGCGACGTGCTCGACCGCAAGACCGGCATTCCTATAACCCTGGCGGTAGTTTACATCGAGGTCGCACGTCGGCTGGGGGTCGACGCGCTCGGCGTCGGTTTCCCCGG
>DATDEV010000191.1:0-8609 GCA_036522995.1 Polyangiaceae bacterium | reverse complement strand
CGAGCGAAGCGCGCCTGGTCGAGCTCTAGGTGCGCCTGGCCCTCGAGGCCACCGTCCTGCCGCCGCGCCAGATTGAGCTGGGCAATCCCGCTGCCACCGAGCGTCGCACCGTCGGGGACGAACCAAGCAAGCTCGGGCGCTGTCGCGCGCTTCACCGCAACCTGCCCCGCTCCGAGCGACAGCTCGCCCGTCAAGTCCGTCGCGTAAAGCTCCAGGCTTCCGCCCACGCCCTCCAGCGTCGGGCCGCGCGCTCGAGTCCCGGCTCTACTGGCCGTCAGCAGCGGCGCGCTCAAAGCAACCACCAACCGATCCGGAGCCAGGCGAGGATCACGCGCGACATTGAGGCTAAAGTTGCCCTGCAAGTCACCGAGTGGGTGGTGCACTTCGAACGGCTCAGCGCGCAGCGCCACGCGGCTGCCGGGCTGGATCACACCGCGCTGCAGGTCGAGGTCCCATAACCATTCCGCCTTGCCCGCATAGCGAGCCGCGCCGAGCCGAGCGAGGTAAGCCGATAGGAAATCCAGCTTACCTTCGGCCAAGCTCAGCTTGATCCGGGCCGAAATCTCCTTGAAGACCTGGCTCCCCTCGCTCTTTTGCACCCACATATCTGGGACGTCGCAGCTGATGCTCCCCTGCACCCGCTCGGCAACCACATGCTCGCCCAGCGTGAGCTTGCCCGAGATTACCTCCAGCTTCGCCGGACGAACCTGCACCCAGCGCGCCGGTTTGATCACGAACGAGCCGCGCGCCACGGCTTCTCCCCGCAAGCGGTGCTCCATGATCCACAGCTCGGTCGCGTGCGCCGTCACGTTCTCGATCCGCAGCGACCACAGGTCATACTCGGCGTCCGCGATTGGCGGCGGGCGCACGCCGCGATAGTAGGGAGGGTCGGCGAATCCCCGAATCGGCGGGTAGGCGGCCACGCGCTCCGCGTCGCTGCCCACCGTGATCAGCTTGTGTCGAAAGCGGTAACGCACGCCCGAGGCGTCCAGCCGCGTGACGCGGAATTCCTTGAACGGCAACCGCAGCAGATCGATATCGACCGTCGCGTCGCCTAGCACGACCTCGAACTGGATGTTGTAGTCCTCGACGCGAAAGGAGAGCTCGCGAACGCGCACATGACCGGGCCACAGCGTGTAGGCTTTGCCGTAGTCCAAGCTGAAGCCCTCAGCCGACGCGACGGCGCGCTTGATCAGCTGCGAGCGCACGATGGCGTTGCCAACCGCCAGGTAGACGAGCTCCAGACAAAACAAGATGGCGACGACACCGCCGAGCACGCCCACCAGGCTGCGTGCTCGGAAGTGCGTCGCCAGCTTCGCTAGCCAGCCGCCGCTATGCGATCGGCTGGACTGGCGGCGGATCTTCATAGGTAGGCATCGGCTCTGGGTCTGGCTGTGGCGAATCGGGCGTGACCGGCTGCGGCGGCTCCGCCGGCACCGGAGTCGGTCGCGAGCCACGATCGCGGGCGGCTACCAACGGGGCGAACAGAGCGGTGCTAGCGAGACGAATCATCGTTTCCTCCTTCACTCGGTACGAGCAACCCCGAATCAGCAACAACCGCGCCAGCAGCAGGCGCCGGCAAACTTCGACATTTTTAGGGATGTTTCGAGCCCTCCTGCCTCGCTCGACGAAAGCGCCACGACACGAGCCAGGCGTATCACTGCACAAAAGGCAACGGCAGGAGGTCTCGTCGGTCGGGGACGAGACCTCCTGCCGTTTGGATCGGACGGGTTGGTGCCGTCCGATCTTGGTTCTGTTCAAGCGTCGCTCACGCGTCGCTCAAGCGCGGCTCTGCGGGGAGACCGCACCATTGGCCACCTGCGATAGCGAGCGAAGCGCCTCGTCCTTCTGCTCCTTCATCACGTCCACCGCCGCATGACCGAGCTTCGAGGCCTCGGTTCCCAGCCGCCGCCGCGTCTCGACGCCGCTGCTGGGTGCAAACAGGATGGCTGCACCGGCGCCGATGACCGCGCCGACCGCTACCAGCCCCAGGTTCTCGAGCGCGTGGCTGCGCCGACGCGACAGCCCCACGCTGCCGAGCACGTCTTCGAGCTCGATGCCGGAAATGGTCTTCGCAATCCTCGAGGCGGCGATCGCGGTCCCGACAGACATGAGTAGCTTCCTGTTGTCCATGGCGTTATTCCTCTTTGCTTCTGAGATATGGGTTAGATGGTCAGGGTGTCGGAGAGACTCGAATGCCCGCTGCCTCGCGGCACGGGCGCACGCCGCCACGATGGCTCGAACGTCATGAGGAATGCGCCCAGCGCCGCAAGCGCGGTATTCACATCCGTTCCGAGACGCCCACTCAAGAACTGAGTGAAATCCACCGACAAGTCCGGCGACGCTGTTGCGTCGTGCTTCTCCGACATGCCCGAAGCTTTTGCATCAAGCGTGCCGTCTGCGCACCTGGCCAACCGACAGCGGTTTTCACGCCAGGTCACCTACCAGCGCCGTCTGGGCCCTGCGCGCCCGGATCACGCCGAGTCACTACGCCCCGCGCCCTTCAGCGAGCCGAGGCTAGCCGTGGCCGCATTCGAGGCGGATGGTCGCGCCGGTACCCGACGCCTCGGCCACGACATCGAAGCTGCCCCCGCTGCGCTTCGCCAAACCCAGGCACAGCCACAGCGTCTCGAGCGCTCCCGCGTCGTAGCGCACGCCCGCCTCGGGCGGCTCCAATCGGTCCAGGCGGCCCGGCGGAGGGGCTAGCCCGGGAGCGCTGAGCTCGAGCAGCACGGTCTTCGGTCCACGCTCGATGCCGGTCAAGGTGACCGTGTTGCCTCTGCCAGCCGTGCGAATCGCTAGGGAAAGCAGCGTGGTCAGCGCCAGCGGCACGAGCGCGGCATCGACGCGCAGGGCGCCAACCTCACTGACATTGACCCGCAACGTCACCCCCGCCTCGTCAGCCACGGGCCGATACAGCGCCAGGCAGTCACCCAGCACGTCGGCGAGCGGGCGTTGCTCGGCCGTCGGCTCCACCAGACCAAAGTAGTCGATCAGCCTGCGAATCCGCTGTGACAGGCGCTCGACTTGCTCTTCGATGCGCCGCGAGTTCTCGTCGACGGCCTCGGGAGTCGGACTACCGGTGCGCATCAGCGCTGCCCGCCCGGCGATGACATTGAGAGGCGTGCCGATCAAATGCCCGATAACCGACACCATGCGCGCGCTGGCCGCACGCCGATCCGCATTGCGCAGCCGATCGAGGCGCGCGAGTAGCGTGGGTAGCTCCGGTAACGGATCAGGAGCCTGAACGGTCATCGTATTCATGTATACGCCAGTTCCGGCGGGGGCGGCGACACCAAGCCCAACGCACTGAGTCAGGCGCTCAGCAAGGCTTCGAGCGCCTCGGGCATGATCGGTTTGACGACGTAAGCGTCGAAGCCAGCGGCGCCTGCGGATTCACGCATGGCGCCGTCCGAATAGCCCGTCAACGCGACGAGCCGCGTGTTGAGTCCTGGTGTGTCGACCATCGCCAAACGCAAGAGCCGAGCCAGCTCGCAACCGTCGACCACGGGCAGCCCCAGGTCGATCAGCGCGAGGTCCGGCTTCTGGTCGCGAGCGTGGGCCAGTGCCTCGGCCGCGTTGGCAGCCGCCAGTGGGCGGTGCCCGAACGCCGAGATCAGCTCCCCTAGCATCTCGCGCGAGTCGTCATCGTCTTCGACGATCAGCACACAGCGCGATGACTTCTCCCCCGCCGTGGTGGAATGGCTTGTCACTCCTCGAGGATAGACTCGCTTGGCAGTGAGCGCGAGCCCTTAGTGCGAGCCTTAGTGATGGAACCTCGAGACTTTTTGTCCCGCGCCACCTCGCCTCACGTGGCTGCGAACGCGACGCTCGCGTCAAGCGAATCCGCGTACATGAACGAGGCACAGCCGTTGCACTGAGCCACGCATCATGTCCGATGTGCGATTGCAGCAGATCAGCGAAGCGGGCGACTTGCCCGCTTTGCCCGTGACGGGCGACCTCGTGCAGGAACGCTACCGGATCGGCAGCGAGCTAGGCCGAGGTGGCATGGGCGCAGTGCTCGACGCGCACGATGAAACGCTCGGCCGCGACGTGGCACTGAAGGTGGTGCTACCGAAAATGATGCGTTCCGCCGAGGTGGTGGAGCGTTTCGGCAATGAGGCGCGCAGCCTGGCGCGCCTCGAGAGCCGCCACGTAGTCAAGGTTTTGGACTTCGGGGCGCTCAGCTCGCCGGCCAGCTGCGCGGGCCTGCCCTTCATGGTGCTGGAGCGCCTTCGCGGGGAGGATCTGTTCAATTTTGCTACACGTGAAGGCGCGCTGTCACCCGGTAGGGTCGTGCGCTTTGCGCTGCAAGCCTGCGACGGACTGGCTGCCGCTCACGCTCTGGGCATCACGCACCGCGACCTGAAGCCGGAGAACTTGTTCGTTGCCATCGAGCCAGACGGCAGCGAATGCCTCAAGGTGCTCGACTTCGGCATCGCCCGCAGCCACACGCGTCGCGTCGCGCTGACCCAGGGCCAGGTGGGCGTCGGCTCGCCGGGCTACATGTCGCCCGAGCAGGTCGAGGCCGCTAGCGTCGACGGGCGCAGCGACATTTGGGCGTTGGGCGTCGTGATGTACGAGCTGTTGGCGCATCGTCCGGCGTTCGTCGGCGACAATCCCCAGGCGCTGTGCTTGCAGATCCTGAACGCCCCGGTCGATTCCCTGGCCGAGCTTCGCCCCGATCTGCCGCCGGCCCTGGTGTACGTGGTCGAGCGCTGCATGGAGCGCGACCCCGAACGACGCTTTCAAAACGTGGCCGAGCTCGCCGAGGCCTTGGCCCCACTCGACGATTGGAGCCCAGCCTCCGAAGCCGAGCGCATTCGGCGGCGCCTCGACGCCGGCGAGCAACCCATCGACGTCAACCTGACGCCGGTGCACCACGTCTCGAGCAACGACAGCGCGCCTCCCAGCGCGCCGCCGCCCCAGCCACGCCGCGCGCGCGTTCGACGCGTGATTTCGCTGGTGGCCGTGGGCGCCGTGATGGTGCCGATCGCCGCGCTATTGCCGCGCGTCGCTCATGCTCCCGAGCTCGCGCCGGCGCGCGCCTGGACCTCGCAGGCAGTCGCCTCGACGCAGGCGGCCTGGTTCCGGGCGCAGGATCGCGCACGGGACTGGCTAGCGCCGCGGCAGCAAGAGCCAGTCCCGTCCGAGCAGCCCTGAGCACTCAGGGTACGATGCCGGCGCAAGCCTCGGCGCAGCCGAAGGTGGCGCTGGAACAAGAGCGATCGTCGATGCAGCTGTCGCACGTCTCGAGGCGCGCCTCGCGGTCTTCGCTCGAGTCCGCAGCACTCTCGCAGCGATCGGCGCAGCCGTCGACGTCGTATTCGGCGTTGAAACAATCGGAGTAGCGCTGGCAAACGCTGTGACAATCGACACGGTTGGTGATGTCGTCGACGGCCTCGCTGCAGCCGCCGCTGACGACGAGACCGACCACGAGACTCAAACCAAGCAGATGGCGGAACGTATTTTTCATATGCACCTCGGCTGCGCCGAGCTGCACGCGACATGCCACGCGGCCCTGAGCGCTGCCGCCCACGCGCCGCGGGGCTCGGGGCGGGGCGTTTAGTCTCGTTGGGTCAAGAGCGACGCGACCCGGCTACAAACGGAGCCTCTTTCAGGCACTTTTTGGCCGCGCGCGCCTGGCACGGCTTCTGCTTGACGCTTAGCACAAGCGCTTCACGCGCAAACCGGAGGACTCGTCATGTTGTACTGGGCTGCAGTATTTTTCATTATCGCGCTCTTGGCTGCGGTGTTCGGATTCGGCGGGATCGCGGCCAGCGCCGCGGGCGTCGCCAAGATCCTGTTCATCGTGTTCCTGGTGCTCGCCGTCGTGTCGTTGATCTTCGGGCGGCGCGTCTCGACGTGAACGAGCTGGCCGTGGAGACAGAGGCCCGGCGCAGCGCTGTGGCAGACAGCCCAGCACAGGCCCTGGCCGCCGTGGTGGACACCGCCACGGCGCTGGCCCGCGCCGAGCTGCGTTTGGCAGCAGCAGAAACCAGAGCCTGGGTCACCCGCGCTGCCGTGGGTGTCACCTTGCTCTGGTTTTCGCTTTTGTTGGCGCAGATTTTCGTGCTGATGCTGGCGCTCTCGCCGCTCGCGGCGGGCGACTACCCGCTGCCCCGCGTCCTGGCGATGCTGGGCCTACCGCTATTACCTGCTCTAGTCGTGTTCGCCTACGCCATGCGCGAGCTACGCAGACTGAAAGACCCCGGACATGCCCAACTCAACCCCGACCCGTCCTCAAGACAATGACGATATCGCCCGCGCCGAGCATCAAGTCGCGCTGCGCAAGGCCGACTTGAAGCACAGCTTGCGCGCCGCCGAGCGTAGCGGCGAGCAGCTGGCCGTGCGCTTGGGCTCGGAGCTCAAACCTGCGTTCATCGCCGCAGCGGCCGTCGCCGGCGCCGCCGTGCTCACCGGTATCGGGGTGGCGCTACTCCGGCGGCGCCACGGTCGACGCGCCTGGCTTCCGCCTCAGCAACCGTCGGCGTTCGCCAGCGCGGCGCGTGGGCTAGGCTTGTTCTTGGCGCGCATCGCGGCGCGCCGCATCGCCGAGGAGGTCACGCGACGCTTGGCGGCCCCTCCGCTGACTCAGCCAGGGTCAGTAGCGCCGGCGCCAAATCAGGTCTAGCGCCGACGCGCCGTGGTCGCCGAGCAGCGCTGACAGCGCCCACGCTCGCTTCAAGCGGAGCTCCAGGGTCAAGAACGTGCGATCCGGACTCTCGCCGGCGGCTGGCGTGCCGATGGCGCGCGTCACCTTGGCCGCTACCCGGGGCGAGACCCGAAACACCAGCTCCGGCCGGGCGCTGCCGGTCGTGGTGTCGATGCGCGCGCTGACGTCCAGGTTGGTCAGGTCGTCCAGCGCCTTGTTCAGGCCCTGGGCGGCTGTGTCGCCGGCGACGCTGACGGCCAGCGATGCAGCCGTCGGATCGCTGCCGCCCGCCGAGCCCTCGGGGCTGCCGAATAGCAGCAAGCTGGCGATCTGGTCTTGGGTGAGCGGCGGCTCGGCTCGCAGCTTGATGCGACCCGTCTCGACGTCGCCCACGTAGTCCGCGTACACCGTGTAGTCGGGGGCGTCCCAGCGAGCGGTCGCGGTCACGGTCGGGTTGCCCGGATCGCCGCCATCGAAGGTGATGACTCCGCGCTCGATTTCGAAGGTCTTGCCCTGCACGTCCAGCTTTCCGCCTCGCACCTCGATGCGACCGGTCAGCTCGGTGGTCGCCGCGCTGTGCAGGGTCAGCCGCCCGCTGAGCTGCGCCTGGACGCTGCGTCCGCGCTCGACCGTCACGTTGCCGAGCGCGATCTCCACCACCATCGGCCGAGGCGGCGTGCCGCCCTCCTCGACCTGGCCACCCGGCTCGAGCGGCTGAACTGCCAGCGGCACGAACTTGCCGTCGGCCCGATGCACGCCCACTCGGATCTCGCTCGACTCGTCGAGGCTCTGTAGCCCACTGCCGCTATTCTCCGGTACGAGCAGGTGAAACTGCGGCACGTCGACCACCACTCGCTGCGAGCCCTGTCGAGGATTTTCGTAGCGAACCGACAGATTTCCCCAGGCGTCGCCCAGCGCTTGGCCCTCCAGCGTGATGGGTAGCTTCTCCCGCTCACCGATGCTCGCGCGAGCTTCGGCGCCGCGCAGCTCGAAGCCGTCCAGCCGCGCGCTACCGCTGATCCTCAGCTTGCCGGTGGTACCGCGCGCCTCCAGCTGCTCGAGCCGAAGCTGGTTGTCGCGCAGGTCCACGCGCGCCTCGATGTCGCTGAAGCGTTGGCCGATGGCAGGAACTTGCAGCACGCCGCGCCGCAGGCTGGCCTCGCCCTTGACGTTGGTGGAGGTGGGTGTAACCGCCAGCTCGCCGCTGGCGTCGAGCAGCCCGCCGACCTCGCTCACGTACGCGCCGATGAGCGGGGTCAAGGCGTCGAGCCGAAACGCCCGCATCGACACTTTGGCAATCCCTTGGCGCTCGAGCACGGGCAGGGCGTGCTGACCCCAGCGCATATTCGCGTCCAGCGACGCCGACGTCGTGCCACCAGCGGCAGCGAGCGTGAGCTGCGCCGATAGCTTTTGCGCATCGCTCTTGGCCGAAGCATCGAGGCGCTCGATGGCAAGCTTGCCGATGCTCAAGCTGCGCGAGCTCAGCTGCGCGTCGAGGCGCGCATCTTTCCCCCAATCTTCGAGCCGCACTTCGCCGCTGAGTCGCCCGCTCAATTGCCGGTCCACCAGCTGGGGCACCACGTCGAGCGGCAGCTCTGCCAGCTTGACCGTGGCGCTGCCGCTGAGCGGCGGAGCGCCAGCGGCTGGGCGCGCGGCTCGTAGCAAGTCACCCTGCCAAACTGCCTCCAGGTCGAGCACCTCTGCCCCCGTCCGAGCCAGCTTGGCACGCGCCTCCACGCGACCCCGCGCCGGGACGTAGCTGAGCTTCGACTCCACATCGAGCGGATCCTTCGAGCCCGACGCTCGCAAGCCTCGCAGCGTGACGAGCGCCGTCGCGCGGGGCTCGGCGATACTGCCCTCGAGCTCGGCGTCGAGCGCCAGGCGACCGCGCAGCGCAGCAGGCCGTAGCAGCAGCGGCAGGCTGCCCAGCTTTCGGGTCGGCACCTGCAGCACG
>DATDEV010000190.1:0-8403 GCA_036522995.1 Polyangiaceae bacterium | reverse complement strand
GGGCTTCACGGCGCCGGGGACGTCGAGGTAGTCGATCGGAAAGTCGTCCGTACGACCCTCGGGCGTGTCGTAGGCGACGCACACCAGAATGCGCGATAGCCCGGTGAGCACGTCGAGCTTGGTCAGCGCCAGGCCGTCGAGACCATTGACGCGGGAGGCGTAGCGCAGGGCCGGCAGATCCAGCCAACCGGTGCGGCGCGGACGGCCGGTGACCGAGCCGAACTCGGCGCCCACCTCACGCAAGTGCTGGCCGTCGCCATCGTTGAGCTCCGTGGGGAACGGACCCGAGCCCACGCGCGTGGCGTAAGCCTTGGTGATACCCAGCACCGAGTCGATGCGATTCGGCCCGATACCGGTGCCGATGGACGCGCCGCCAGCGACAGCCGAGCTGGAGGTGACGAACGGGTAAGTGCCGTGATCGATGTCGAGTAGGGTGCCCTGCGCGCCCTCGAGCATCACGCGTTTACCTTCGCGCACCGCCTGATCGACGATCTTGGAGGTGTTGGCGAGCAGCGCCACGACGCGCTTGGTCGACTTCTCGAGCGTCTTCAGCACGTCTTCGGCCGACGGCACCTCGCCGCCCAGGGCCTTGATGGTCGGCGCCCAGGCCGCCAGCGCCGCGCGCACGCGCTCGCCGAGCCGGACCGGATCCCGCAGGTCGCCCGCGCGAACACCGGTGCGCCGGGCCTTGTCCTCGTACGCCGGGCCAATGCCCTTCTTGGTCGTACCGATGCCGCCGGGGGTGGCCTCGCGCAGCGTGTCGACCAGCACGTGGTACGGCAAGATCAGGTGGGCGCGATCCGAGACGCAAAGCCGCTGCTCGACGTCGGTGTGGCCGCGGCGGATCAGCTCGTCGACCTCGCCCAGCAGCACGTCGGGGTCGATGACCATGCCCTGCGCCAGCACGCAGCGGGTCTGCGGCCGCAGGATGCCGCTTGGCAGCAGCCTCACCACGAGCTTGTCGTCCCCGACCACCAGCGTGTGCCCGGCGTTCGGACCGCCGGCGTAGCGCACCACGACCTCGGCGAACTCCGTGTAGATATCGACGATCTTGCCTTTGCCTTCGTCGCCCCACTGGGCGCCAACGATCACGACACACGACATGCTGTCACCGCTTCTTCGGTTTGGACTGAGACTCAGTCAGGTCTGCCTACCGGACCACGACGCGAGCCACTGCGGCAGCGTCGAAGGGAGCCTTCTGCTCCACCAAGTCGGGTACGGAGGTCACCACCGCCTCATTAGCCGTGGCGCTCACCCAGTGCGTGTACCGCCACACCTTGGCGTACGCCAGAGGATCCTGCTCGGGGCCGATCGCGCAGCAAATCCCGCTGGCGCGGAGCGAGCTGGCCAGGCCGGCGGCCGCCCCGGTGAGCAGCACTCGCGGCGGCGGCGCTGGTTCCGACGCTCCGCCCAGTGCCCACACCAGATCGTCCAGCCCGAACGCAAAGCCGAACGCCGGTAGCGGTCGGCCAAATCCACCGAGCAGCCCGTCATAACGGCCGCCCGAGGCGATGGGGACGCCGGGGCCATGCGCATGGAGCTGAAATGTAGTGCCAGTGTAATACGCGAAATTTCGAGTCTCGCCCAGGTCGACGACGAGCGAGGGGGCCAGGCCGCGACGCTCCACCTCGGTGACCAGACGGGTCAGCTCGACGAGCCCCGCCTCCGCTCGGGTGCCCGCCAGACTGGTCTGGGCTTCCTTCAGAACCTCCGAACCGCCGTGCAGGTCGCTCAGCGCGCCGAGGGCGACACGCTCGCGCGCTCCGAGCGAGGCGGCCGCGGCAGCGCGCTCTAGCTCGCTGCGGTCTTTGAGGTGCAAGGCCTCGACGGCGGCGCGCTGCCGTGTGGGCTCCAGCCCTTCCAGCAAAGCAAACGCGATGGCCGCATGGCCGAGGTCGAGCACGAAGTCCGAGAGCCCAACGGCGCGGGCGGCCGAGCAAGCGACCTCGAGCGCCTCGAGATCCCCGGTCGGCCCATCCGGACCGATGAGCTCGATGCCGGCCTGGAAGATCTGGCGATGGCGTCGTGCGCGCTCGCGGCGCCGCCGCAGCACCGAGCCCGTGTAGGAGAGCCGAAACGGAGGCGTTGCCTGTGCCAAGCGAGTCGAAACCACGCGCGCCAGCTGGGGGGTCATGTCGGGCCGCAGCGCCACCACCTCACCCGTCTCCGGCTCGACGAAGCGCAGCACCTCTTCGGGGGCGAGCGCGCCAAGACCTCGCACCAGCACGTCCTCGTACTCGAAGACCGGCAGGGTGACGAGCTCGTAGCCGAACAGCTCGAAGCTGCCTAGTAGCTGTCGCGCCAGGTCTCCCAGCCGACGCGCGTCGGGCGGCAGAAAATCACGCATGCCGGCGGGCAGCGGATGCGACACTTCGCTCGCCGAAGCGGGCGTGGCGCGCTGTGCGGAAGCGGTGGCGGGGGCAGGAATCGAGGCGGGCAAAGCCGGCGGAGCCTAGCACTACCCTGCGAGCTGCCGCAGCTGTGATACACCATCGCCATGCGCGATCCGTCCCAAACCGGTCCTGTCGCCCAGCCCACCCGAGAGCCACAACAACAGGTGGACGTCAACGAGCGTGGGTCTGACAAGGACGGCTCTCCGGTGACCATGAATCGGCGGCTGTTCATGCAGCTGCTCGGCTTCGAATGCGACGACCCCAGTCGCCTGCTCGCCGAGCTGGGCGGCGCGCTGCGCGAGGCCCGGCTGCCGAGCGTGATCTACGAGGACGTGAACCACCCGCGTGGGCTAGCCCTGCTCAGCTTTAGCGAGGAGCCGCTGGATTTCGCCGCCCGAGTGCGGCCGCTGCTCGGCGCTTCGCGTTTCGCCAGCCTGCGTCCCCGGCCCGAGCTGTCGATGCTCGGACGCACCTATTCGACGGGCTTCGAGCAGGACCTCGAGTACTGGCTGCTGCGCCGCCCGCGCGAGACCGTGCTCAACGAAGCCTGGCCCTGGGCCATCTGGTATCCGCTGCGCCGCGTCGGGCCGTTCGAGCGACTCGATCCCAAAGAGCGCGGGCAGATCATGCGCGAGCACGGCGGCATCGGCCGCGCCTACGGCTCCCAGGATCTGGCGCACGACGTGCGCCTCGCCTGCCACGGGCTCGATCAGGCGGACAACGACTTCGTGATCGGCCTGATCGGCAAGGAGCTGCACCCGCTGTCGCACGTGGTGCAGGCGATGCGCCAGACCCGTCAAACCGCGGAGTTCATGGACAAGATGGGGCCTTTCTTCGTCGGTCGCGCCGTGTTCAGGAACGCAGGGTGAGCGGCGCTCCGCTGCAGCTGAGCGGGGTCGTCTTCGACCTCGACGGCACGCTCGTCGATTCGCGTCGCGATATCGCGGAGGCCGCCAATTACGCGCTGGTGCGCGCCGGCCACGCTGCCCTGCCCCACGCCGAGCTCGAGTCATTCGTCGGCGACGGCGCGGCGCTACTGATGGCCCGCGCCGCGAGGCTCGAAGTAAAAGACGAAAGAGTCGCGCCAATGGTCGCGATTTTCTTGGACTATTACGCCGAGCATCCCATCGACTACACCGAGCTCATGCCCGGCGCGGAGCTGGCCCTGGGCGCGCTCGCTCAGTACCGGTTCGGTATCTGTACCAATAAGCCGCGCCGCACCGCGCTGGCCGTGCTCGACGGGCTCGCGCTCACCGCGCGCTTCGCAGGTATCGTCGCGGGCGACGATCTGCCCGAGCGCAAACCCGATCCCGCCATGGTGCACGAGACCGCGCGCCGCATCGGCGTGCCGGTCACCGAAGTCGTGATGGTGGGCGACGGTCCGCAAGACGTGCTCGCCGGCCGCGCCGCTGGCGCGCTCACGGTCGGGGTGCGAGGCGGCATCCAGGCCTTCGAGCGGCTGGCGGAGGCGCGCCCCGACGCGATGATCGAGACGCTCGCGGAGCTGCCCGAGGTGCTCAGGCAGCTGGTCTCATCGAAGCGTAGCCCGTAACGATTGGCCCCCTCTGCTGCCTTGGATTTTCGGCAGGCGTTCAGCAGCCCCTGGCGACTCGCGAGGGGCAACGCATGCCCCGGAAGCTACCTAACCTGCCAGCGAATGGTACGCGGCGCTGAGCTCGGCGAAGCGCGAAAGTAGCCGCGCTCGCTCGCCGGGATCGGCGTTCGGGAAGCGATCGGGGTGAAGCGTGCTGGCCAGGCGCCGAAAGGCCCTGGTGATTGTGGCACGGTCGGCGCCCGGTAGTAGGCCGAGCGCCGCATAGGCGCGCGTGCGAGCCCCAGGCAGGGCCATGCGCGAGCTCGAGCGCGAGGACGAAGGCCCGCTCGAGCTGGGGCGCGGCGCTTCGATGCGCTGGCGCTTGCGCGGCCGACCGTGCAGAAACTCGCCTGGCGCGAGCGGTGCACGGGGCTGCTCGTGGGCTCGCGGAATACGGAAGGTCAGCTGCGCGTCGCGGAGCTGAAACAACGCTTCGAGCTTCTGGCGCAGTTGCCGGCGCAGCCCGGCGCTGATGACGTCGGGGCTGACGAACCCCTCCTCGACCAGGATCTCGCCTGCGCGCTGGCTCGGAGCTTCGAGCAGACGCCGCGCCAGGCGCGCCAAGGCGCGCGCGCCGACGAAGCCTTCGCCAGCCAGCAAGTCGCCGAGCCGCTGTCGCACGAGCGGCGTCTCGACCGCGGTGATCATACCGTCGGTGACGTAGACGCGATGCATGCGACCGGTGTCGTCAGTGAGCTCCAGCACGCCGCAAGCGGCCTCGCGGTGCAGGGTGCCGAGCACGTCGCCGAGAGTCGTGAGCCGAAGGCGGCCGGGAAGCTGCATGACTCTCGCCTAGCAAACCCGACCGCGATCGGACAACTTCCGGACCGCTCAGGAGCCGACGCGCACTTCGGCCTGCACGTCCTGCAGCTCGGGCCGACAGCGCTCCGCCTCGCCCTGCCCACGACACACGACCGCGCGCGAGCGCACCGTCAGCAGGCCGACCCCGCTTTCGCTGGCCACCAGCGCCAGGCTCAGCTTGCGCTCCGACGCGCCCGCGCCGGCAAAGCGCTCCGGGCTCACTCGCGAGCGCAATGGGCGCACGAAGGCGGGTGCCGACGTGACCAGCGCGTCGGCCCAGCCGAGCCGCGCCCCCGGCAGCGCAATCACTCGCAATTCACACAGCACCCGGCCCGGTGCCGCCTCTGGTCGACAGGCGAGCTCCGCCTTCGTGCCCGGCAGCTCATCGGCACCCGCCGGCAATGCCAGCGCCAGCGTGCAGCAGCAGAGCAGCGGCGCGAAGCGACTCAAGGCCCCGAGTCTGCCATCACTCCAGATTGGGCGGCGCGTAAAAGTCCACCAGCCGAATCGGCGTCGGGGACAGGAACGCCGAGATGCTCTTGCGCGAGCCCTGCGGATCGCCAGCAATCTGGAAGTCCGTCGCCGGATCGAGCTCGATGGTGACGGCGTCGACCAGGTAATCGCTCATCTCCTCCGGGTTCTCGTACTCGCCGCGCCAGATCTCGGGGAAATTCCGGATGAAGCTGATGGGGCCGATGGTGGAGATGCGTAGATTCATGCGATCGCTGCGCTCCTCGGCGTAGGGGAACATGCGAAATCCGTAGCCGTAGTACGGGATGGTCGACAGGGCGCAGATGCGCATCGGCCCCTCGTAGATCACCTGCCCGGTCGGAATCGGCGAGCCCACGACGGCGCCCTTGCTACCGAGCCGATAGGCCTCGGCGCCGTCGTTGCGAACGCGACAATGCGGCATGCGCCGACCGAAGAAGCCGGGGATGCTGCGCGTGGTGGTGGCCACGATGTAGCCGAGAGGCCCGGGCGCGACGCGCGCCAGCGGCGTCTTGCTGAGCCAGCCCTTGGTCTTGCCGTAATCGGCCAGCACGATGGCATCGGCACCCAGCCCGCAAAAAGGCGCGATGAAACCCTCCACCTCGATCAGGCGCATGGAGCGGCTACCGGCGTCCTGAATCAGGCGTCCGATGTCGGCTTGCAGGTCGTGCTTGTCGGCGCCCTGCGCGCCGACGACCCAGGCCAGTGAGTTGCCGGTGCCGAGCTTGAGCAGACCGAAGCGCGGTAGCGGCCGACCCGAGCGCCTGGCTTCGTGAACCACTTCGGTAACCATGACCGTGAAGGTGCCGTCACCGCCGCCCGTCAGCACGGTGCCGTAGCCACGCGCCACCAGCGTCTTGGCGATATGACGCGCGTCGGACAGCTTGCGAGAAACGAATAGATCGCCGCCATTGAGGATCTGATCGAGGGTCGAAATCACCTCCGCGGTGGCGTTCTTGGCGTTGCCGTTGACCACCACCGCGACGCGTTGCTCGACGGGTCCGCTGGCTACGGGATCACTGGGACGTTCGGCGCTATAGGGCGAGCTCATATCGAAATTCGGAAAACTGTCGGAGGTATAATACGCTTCGCGGGTTAGGAGCCGGTCCGCCCAGGTTGGCGGGCTCCCAGCGGCGGCAAATGCCCAAAAACAAGCCCAAAGCCAGCAGTCCTCGCAAGTCCGTGGCCCCCCCGCCGCCCTCCAGGCGCAGCGTGGCCCCGGCCGCGGCTCGCAAGTCGGTCGCCCCTGCCACTGCTGCACCGCGCAAATCGGTCGCGCCCGGCGCCCGCAAATCGGTCAGCCCCGGGGCCCGCAAGTCGGTGATCCCCCCGGCACCCAAGGTGCCCCGCAAGTTCGGCCTACGCGGCGCGGCGCCGTGGGCGCTGCGCCACGCCGAGCGGCAGGCAGCCGAAGCGGCACGCCGCAATCGCGAGCCCCCCAAGCCGGGCAGCGCGCGCGCCACGCTGCGCACGCCCCAGGAGGCCGACCGCATCAAGGCCTCGATCGGCGAGCTGCACGGCTTGCTGCAAAAGCTGCGCGCCCTACAAAAGAACCTGAATGACGGCTTCTTCGAGCTGGGCGAGGTGCTGATCTCGATCGAGAGCCGCAAGCTGCACGAAGCCAAGGGCTACTCGTCCATCGAGGTGTTTGCCGAGCGCGAGCTGGGCATCAGCAAGGGTCTGGCGCAGAAGCTATTTCGCATCCCCAGCGTTTTTCTGCCGGCCGCCGCCAAGGCGCTCAAGCTGGACGCCCTGGTCCGCGCCCTGGACGCCATCGATCAGGCCCCGCAAGCCGCGGCCGCCCGTGCCGCCAAATTGCCTTTGAAACCGCCTAAATAGGCGTTCGCGCGGCCCGGGTTGCTCGAAGGGCGTTTCGCTTCTAGAACACGCGCCCTCCGTGAAGTTTATCGACGAGTGCACCCTGAGCGTTCATGCCGGAACCGGCGGGAACGGCTGCGCCGCGTTCCGCCGCGAAAAATTCGTCCCGTTCGGCGGTCCCGCAGGCGGTGACGGTGGCAGCGGCGGCGACGTGATCCTGGTGGCCGACTCGGGCGTGAACACCCTCTACGAGCTCACCCACCTCACCGCCGTGCGCGCGGCGCACGGCGGCCCCGGTCAGGGCAAGGACTGCTACGGACGCGGCGGTGAGGACACCGAGCTGCGCGTGCCTGTCGGCACCGTGGTGTACGACGCGAGCACGCGCGAAAAGCTGTGCGAGCTGGTGCGGCCCGCCGAGCGCTTCACGGTCGCGACGGGCGGACGCGGCGGGCGCGGCAACAAACACTTCGCGACGCCCACTGATCGCGCGCCACGCAAGTACGAGCGCGGTGAACCGGGTCAGGTGCGCGAGCTAAGGCTCGAGCTGCGCGTGATGGCCGACGTCGGGCTGCTCGGCTTTCCCAACGTGGGCAAGAGCACGTTGATCAGCGCCGTCAGCCGCGCGCGCCCCAAGGTAGCCGACTATCCGTTCACGACGTTGGTGCCGCACCTGGGCGTGGTCACCATCGGTGACTCGCGCACCGGCTTGGGACGTAGCTTCGTGATCGCCGACATTCCGGGTTTGATCCCGGGCGCGAGCGAAGGTGCAGGCCTCGGCATTCGCTTCCTCCGTCACCTCGAGCGCACGCGCGTGCTCTTGCATCTGATCACGCTGTCGGAAGAGCCGGGCCGGAGCCCGATCGACGACTATCACGTCATTCGCCGCGAGCTTTTGACCTTCAACCCCGACCTGGCTGGGCGTCCCGAGATCGTGGCGCTGACCAAAGCCGACCTGCCCGACGTGCTCGAAGCCTATCCAGCCCTCGCCCAAGACTTCAAAAACCTGAACGTGGACCTGCGCATCGTCTCGGCCGCCACGCACAAAGGTCTCGACGAGCTGATGCAAGAGCTCTCAGAGAAGCTGTTCATCTAGGATCAACAGGAAGGGTGCAAGAGTGGAAGTGGTGGGTTGGAATGCTGGCGGCTGAGGCCGCTCGCTAGCCAGACGCGCTCACGCATACGGGAACGTGCGAGTGGATGCGTCGCATCCACTCGCGCGCCCTTCCACCCTTCCACCCTTCCTGTTCAATCCGCTCGCTCCCCGCCTCCCCGCCTCCCTGTTGATTCCCCAGCTAGGCGCCGGCGCCG
>DATDEV010000189.1:0-4811 GCA_036522995.1 Polyangiaceae bacterium | reverse complement strand
CGAAGCCGACTTTTGCTCGGATGGCTTTCCCGGATGCGCGGCGGATTCGGTCGTGGCGACGATTCAGGAGCTGCACGCCGCCGGAATCACCACGCTGATCGTTAGCGCTCCTGCGCTGCTCCTCGCGGGCGAGGAGCGCGTCGCCGCTTACGAAGCCGCCCTTCAAGGCTATGCGAACGCAGGCGTCGGTCTGCCCGTCGAAAGTCACACGGAGCCGACGACCCTCAACATCATCTGCGCGGCAAGCATCGACTCGGGCGGCATGGCGTGGCGGGCCGAGCTCGACGCCAGCGGCAAGCCCGACGACGCGACCCTCGCCGACTACTCAGACGCCGCCGCCGACGCCCCCTACCTACGCCTCGAAGAGGTCACCGCCACGGGCGTCACGGGCTTGACGACCGCGCTGGGCACTCTGCTCGAAGGCATCGCCACCTGCCACTGAGCGCCCGAAGCGGCGGGCTCTAGGCCTTTGTCTTCTCGATCATGTGGTCGATGACCACGCTGTGCGCGTGCTCGGGGCTAAACATGATGATCTCGGCGTCTGCGTCGACCTTCACGTTGTGACCTGCGGGCCAGTAAAATAGGTCATTCGTCTTCACGGTTTCATGGGTGCCTTTGGCGTCGGTGGTCGTGATCTGGCCGCGCAAAACGAAACCCCAGTGTGGGCATTGGCAGAGGTTGCCCTCCAGGCCCTGGAACAGCTCGGTCGTGTCGACTCCTGCCGAGAGCGAAAAGTATTCGCCACTGATCGTGTCGAAGCCCTTCACGCTGCCGAACTCTCCCTGTTGCCGGATCACGGCGCCCGGGATTTGCATTCTCACGTACACGTCGTCTTTGCTGATGCGCATGCTGGTTCCTCTTGGTCTGGTAGAGTGGCGTCTTAGATGGCTTTGCGGATGGCGCGCGTGATCAGGTACGTGCGCGGCTGCTCGTAGCCGAGCGGGCTCGAAAAGGTCTCGTGCCACTCGGTCATCGCGCGCCGAAATTGCTCGCGGCGTGTTTCATCCAGGCTCGCGGCCAGCGCCTTGGAGGGGCCGTAATGGTTCAGCCACAATTGCCAAGCCTGCTCGCCGGAGCCGTATCGATAGCGGTTGATGCCCTCTTCGAAGCCGAGCTCGAAGCTTCCGCCCAGAAGCTCTCGCACCCGCTGCTCCCCGCCCCAGGCAAACGGAGACGGCGCTGGCTGCGGAGGCGTCACCATGAACGGCTTCATCACCCCGAACATGGCGGCGACGTTGCCGTCCGGCTTCCAAGTAGACAGCACGACGCGGCCCCCGGGTTTGACCACACGCGCGAGCTCGCCCGCGGCGGTCTCTGGCTTCGAGGCGAACATCACACCGAAAGTGGAGACGACCGCATCCAGCTCGCCAGTTGCAAACGGCAGGGCCTCTGCGTCTGCCACCGAATACTCGATGGCGAGTTGCTGCTGGGCCGCCGCTCGTCGTGCGTGCTGCAGCATCTCGTCGGCGATGTCCACGCCGAGCACCTGGGCCCCGGGGAAGCGCTGGGCAATGATGCGTGACGCCCAGCCCGTGCCGGTGGCAAGATCGAGCACGCGTTCCCCCGGTCGAGGCGAGAGCCGCTCTACCGCGTGCTCGATGGCATCGGCGATGCTGCGGCTGATCTCGTCGTAACGACCGCCGGGCGCGTTCCAAACCGCCTGCGCCCTGGTGTTGTGTGAAAGTACTCGGTTATCTCGTGCAGCGTTTCCGTCCATCAGCCCAGACTGAGCCCGGGGCGTGGGACTCAGCGTGGGAGCCAGCGTGGAAACCGCTCAGATGGCGTCCGATCCGGTTTCCACGCCCTCGAAGAGCGCGGTCGAAAGGTAGCGTTCGCCCGTGTCGGGCAGCATGGCCAAAATCACGTCGCCGCGCGGCGCCTTGGCCGCTACCTGCAGGGCCGCGGCAAACGTCGCTCCGCCCGAGATCCCGCAAAATATCCCCTCGCGTTGCCCAAGCAAGCGGGCCGTAGCCAGCGCGTCGTCGTCGGCCACGCTGAGCACCTCGTCCACGACCGTACGATCCAGCACGCTGGGCATGAAGTCGGGGGTCCAGCCCTGGATCTTGTGCGGCTTCCAGCCTCCACCGCCGAGCAAGGCCGCGCCCGCCGGCTCGCAAGCAACGATGCGCGTTTCTGGACGCGCCAGCTTGATGACTTGCCCGGCTCCGGTCAGCGTGCCGCCCGTGCCCCAGCCGCTCACGAAGTGATCCAGTCGGGAGTGGGCGAAGTCCGACAAGATTTCGGGACCAGTGGTCTGGCGATGATAGCTGGGGTTCGCGGGGTTCTCGAATTGGCGCGCCAGAAACCAACCGCGCTCTTGGGCAAGCCGCGCCGCTAGCGCCACGGCGCCGCTGGCTCGCTCGGCGGCCGGCGTGAGCACGACCTTGGCTCCGTACGCGCGCATGATCTGCCGGCGCTCCACCGAGAAGGAGTCGGGCATGACGGCAACGAAGGGGTAGCCGCGCGCGGCGCAAACCATCGCTAGAGCGATGCCCGTATTGCCGGAGGTGGCCTCGACGACCGTTTGGCCGGGCGCGAGCAGGCCACGGCGCTCTGCGTCTTGGAGGATGCCGAGCGCCAGGCGATCTTTCACGGAGCCGCCGGGGTTTTGGGCCTCGAGCTTCACGTAGACGGTGACGTGCTCGGGGGCCAAGCGGTTGATGCGGACGACCGGCGTGCGCCCGATTGTCTGGGAAATGTCGTCGAAGAGCATGCCGGCGCAGCTTAACACCGGCCGGTTTGGGGTGGATCCCGGAGCGGCCCGGTAGCACCATCCCCGGCCCATGAGCGCTCGCGGCCTTCAGGTGCGCCTGCTTGGCCCCGTCAGTGTCCTGCGCGATGGCGAGCCGTGCCGCCTGCCAGGCTCGCGCAAGCTGATCGGCCTGCTCGCCTACCTGACGCTAGAAGGAACGCCCCAGTCGCGCTCTCGGCTCTGCGACCTACTTTGGGCGCTGCCCAGCGATCCACGGGGCGAGCTGCGTTGGTGCCTGAGCAAGCTCCGGGGCTTGATGGACGACGGCGACCGGCGGCGCGTGGTCACCAGCAGTGGCGCGTTGGTCGCCCTGGACCTCACCGATACCCTGGTCGATGCCCTGGAGGTCGAGCGCACGGCCCAGGGGAACCTCAGCCAGCAAAGCTCCGAGCGCTTGGCGGAGTCGTTCGAGCTCTTCCGCGGCGAGCTCCTGGAGAGCGTCGAGCTCGAGAGCAGCCCTGAGCTGACGGCTTGGCTGGCGGCACGCCGGCAACGCTTTCGTGAGCTTCGCGTCGCGTTCGCGGCCGAGCTTTCACGGCGCGCCGAACCGGGCACGGAGAACGCCTGGCGCCGTCTCGAAACCTGGTGCACTCTCGCTCCGCTGGACGAGCACGCTCAGCAAGCGATGCTCGGCGCCCTCGTCGCCGCTCAACGCTTTCGCGAGGCGGAAGAGCACGTCGCGCGCGCCATCCGCGGCTTCGAGCAGGAGGGGGTGGACTGGGCCGCGCTGCGAGCCTGGTGGCTCACCGAGCGAGCCCGAGCCTCCTCGCTTCGAGCCGCCGCGAGCTCCCGCGTCGCGACGGCGACGGCGCTCGAAGTGGTGCCCGAGCGCGTGCCCGCACCCGCCTCCAATGCGGCGGTAACCCCGCGCCGAGCGTCAGTCGCGATCATGCCGTTCTCGGAGCTGGGGATCGCCCCCGCCTCGAGTCAGCTCGGGCACGGCTTGACGGACGACATCATCACGCGGCTCGCCAAGTTGCGAGCCCTGTTCGTGATCGCGCGGGGTACCACGTACGCGCTGGCGGAGCGCGGGATCGAGCCGCTCGAAGCAGGTCGGATCCTCGGCATCGACTACGTCGTAAGCGGTCGGATCCGTCGCGCGGGACCGCGCGTCAGCTTGACGGTAGAGCTGGCGGAGACCGCTCGAGCGCGCATCGTCTGGACGGACGAGCTGGCGTGCGAAGCAGAAGCTACCTTCGCGGTGCTGGACGCGATCGTGAACCGAATCGTCGCCGCCATCGCCGAAGAGATCGAGACCGCCGAATGTCAGCGGGCGATCTTGAAGCCGCCCAGCTCGCTCGACGCTTGGGAGGCTTACCATCGCGGGCTCTGGCACATGTATCGCTTCCGAGGCCCCGACAATCGCGATGCCGAGCGCTTCTTCCGAACTTCGCTCGCGCTCGACCCGACCTTCGCGCGAGCTCACGCCGGCCTCTCGTTCACGCACTTTCAGAACGTATTTTTGGGGCTGACGCCCGATCGGGACCGGCAATTGAAGCTGGCCCTCGAGACGGCCGCGGAAAGCTTGGCAACGGACGACCGCGATCCCGCCGCACACTGGGCCATGGGCCGCGCGCTCTGGCTGCGCGGCGAGCAACACGAGTCCTTGCAAGAGCTTCAGCGCAGCATCGAGCTGAGCCCCAACTTTGCGCTGGGCCACTACACTCTGGGCTTCGTGCAGTCTCAATCCGGAGATCCGCGCCGGGCAATCGAAGCGACCAACACCTCCCGCGAGCTGAGCCCCTTCGACCCGCTGCAGTTTGGCATGCTGGGCAGCCGAGCCGTAGCGCACATGCGTCTGGGCGAGCTGGAGGAAGCGGCCGACTGGGGGCTCCGTGCCATGAGCCGCCCCAATGCGCACGCGCACATCGTGGCGATCGCCGCCACCGCGCTCGCGCTGGCCAACCGCCGCGAAGAGGCTCGTATTCTGGTTGCACGTATTCGCGAAGAGAACGCGGACTACGACGTCGATACGTTCTTGCGCGCCTTCCGCTTCGATTCGGAAGCCGAGCGCCTACTGCGGAGCGGCGCTCGCAGCATCGGCTTCGGCGGCTAGCGA
>DATDEV010000188.1:0-2291 GCA_036522995.1 Polyangiaceae bacterium | reverse complement strand
CAGCGCTGCTGCTACTGGCAGTGCTCGCGGCCGGTATGCTTACCGAGATTTGCGATGTTTCACGCGCAGGCACGTGGCGTATTGCGACGGTGTTCATCGTTCACCAACTGGTCGTCGTGCTGAGCGTAACGTTGCGTGCGGCGTGGTTTGCACGGGTGCTTCGGCTTGCTGCAGCGACGTAGCGCGCCGCCACACACCTCATGGACTGACAAAACGACTAGTCCCGTCAGTATTGCAGACGCACTTCGACGCCGAAGCCTTCCCCACCTTGGCTGAGCGAATCCCCCTGCGCGACGCTTCGTTGCCCCGCGTCATGGCGTCGAGCCCCCTGTGCCGCGATTGCATTCGATTGCTCGGCGGACCCTTCGATGCGGGGAAGCGTCATCATCGCGTCCGCTCCCGCCGTCCTCCGCTTACTGAGGGTGATCGAACTCCGGTGGAGCTTGGCTGGAAAATGACTCGTGCCTTCCTGTGTCGCGCTTCAGCTCGACGTCGTTTCGGCCGAAGTCTTGCTCGGCGGCAAGTGCGTTATGGGCTGCGCAGCGCAGGGCCAGGTTGGAAGCGAGGTGCTCGCCACCTCGGGCGAAGGGCTTCAGATGGTGCAGCTCCAGATAGCGGGTCTCACCGCAGCGCTGGCCGCGTTCGTCCACGTAGCCGCAGCAGCCCTCGTCGCGCGAGAAAACTTCGCGTTTCACTGCGGCCGGGATGTGCCTCCCGGGCTGCGGCGCCGTTCTCGTGACATCCGACAGCTTGCCGCCGCGCTGGCGCGGCGGGGCGCTCGGCCGTGGGCGCGGGTCCGTCGCGACGCCACCGCGCTGGCGTGGCTCGGCGCCCGCTTGTTCAGGCTGTGTGGCGCAGTCCGCGGCTTCGGGTGGTGGCGGTTCCTGCGGCTTGCCGAATTTCTCTTTCTCTAGTCGGTCGACCAGCAATTGCATGGCTTGCCGGTGCAACTCCCCCAGCGAGACGCCCGGCGACGAGCGCGCCAGCAGAGCCTTGGCTCTTTCGACCAGCCGCACGTGCTCTTCGGTGGTGCTGAATTGCACCTGATACTGCTGGGGCGCGGTGATCGGCGACAGCTGACGCCGCGCCAGCGCAGTGAATGGGCCATCCGCGCCAGTCGCCGGGTCTCTACCCAGCCGCTCCCCCGCTTCCGCTTCCTCCTCTACCCTCGCCGCTGCCCGTGCCTCTGCCTCTGCCCCGGGTTCCGCTTTGGCGTCCGCCTCCGTCTCCGCGCCGTCGTTCGCGTCGTTCGCCCAGTCGCGCGGCGATTCGCCGGCGTCCAGCTCTCGCACCGGCGGGCACAGCGACCTGACCCATTCGTTCCAGGTCGGATTGCGAGGCGAGCGGGGGAGCTCGGGCCCCAATGGCTGTACCAGGTCCGGTACCCGCGGCAGCGGCTGGAGCTCTCGCACCAGCTGCGCAATTTCCTTCTTGGTGCGGAATTTCGCGCGAGCCAGCACCTCCACGTGATTCTCGAGCGTGAGGTGAGGCCCCAGCATCAACAGGCCGGTCAGGTGCAGCTCACCCGCGCCAATCGCGTCGAACAAGAGCGGAAAGCGCTTCACCAGCCGCGCGGCGCTCGAACGGCGCGCGGCCGCGTCCTCCGACATGCGCAGCTCGTAGATGCAGTAGGTGTACAAGCTGGCGCAGGCGCGCGTGCGGTGAATGCCGCGCGTCTCGACCTCGGCCAGGTGGAGCAAGAGCTGCGCGAAGAGCTTGTTGGAGCCGCCGACGAGCCGCCGCGTACTGGTCAATAGTTCGTCATCCTGGAGATGACTCAAGCTGTGCTCGCCACCGGGAACGAGCCTGACGATCGTTTCTTGATGCTGAGAGCTTGGGTGCATGATCCACACTACACCCGTGATTTTCGAGCGCGCAGAACGCAGCGCAGCGCGCGATCGGCAGGGTCGACACCTTTCGCGTCCTTCCGCGCGCGCAAAGCACTTTGCGCGGCTGCCAGGGCCGCCTAAAGCCTGATTTTCCTACCCGGCACCGCTTCGCACACGCCGCTGCACGAAAACGCGTCAAGCACTTTCGCAGCGTCGACCGGCTAAACAACGCCCGCGGCTCGCTCCCTATGCGGCGTTGAGTCATGCGGTGAGGCCGTCGCTCCCGCCTTGCCCAGGTCTGCCGATTTCGCGAGGTCATCCCGGGGCGGGTCAGTAATGTGGCCGTGTGTTCCCGGCCAATTCCTCGAGGCGCGAGGCAACTCTTCTGTGGCTTGCACTGGCGGCGTGCAGCGCGCTGTTGGTGGCGGCTCAGTGGATCGTGCCTTACCTGCCGACCAACGA
>DATDEV010000187.1:0-5500 GCA_036522995.1 Polyangiaceae bacterium | reverse complement strand
TGGCGATCACGCCCCCCTGGCAGTCGCTATCTTGCTTGCACTCCACGCACTCACCGGTCGTGGGGTCGCAGTAACCGGCCATGCAGCTGGTCGAGTGCAAACAGGTGAACGTGTTCATGTTGCACACGTCGCTAGTGCACGCCTTTTGGTCATCGCACTCGGCGTTCGAGGTGCAGCCAATGCAGCCGCGGCCGGCGTCGCAGTGGGTGTTGACGGGGCATGCCGAGTCGTCGGGCACGTGTTTGCAGCCGTCGTTGCTGCAGGTGTCCCGCGTGCACGCGATGTTGTCGTTGCACTCGCTGTCGCTGCAGCACAGCGCGCAGCCTTGGTCAGCGCAACACTTGGTGCCATTGCTGCAGCCGTCGAAGCGGCAGCTGCCGGCCTCGCAGCGCGGGTTGCTCTGGCAGGCTGCCGGGTCGCAATCGGCGGGGCCGTTGCAGTCCGGCGCCTTGACGCAAGGAGCCTGGGGATCCTCGGGATCGCACAGGTAGCCGGGCAAGCACGCGAGCATGTCTGGGGGGGTTCGCGGCGTGTGGCTGCATTGTTGGCCCCTGCATTCGTCTAGCGTGCAGCCAACGTGATCGTCGCAGTCGTCGGCCGTGCAACAACTGCCGCAGCTCGCGGTCTGGCCGTCTGCGCTCGGGCAGCACGTCAGGCCATCCGAGCACAAGGGTCTCGTGGGGCTGCATTTACCACCCTGACACGACCCTACCTGGCAGGGGTCGTCCGGGTCGTTGCATTGTGAGTCGTTGCAGCACTCTTCGGCGCAGCCGTCTTCGCAGCACAATCCCAGCTTGACGTCGTTGAGGCCCTTGCCGCAAAAGTCGTGAGCGCAGAAGTTACCGTCGCAGCGATCGGTCGTGCAGGCGGTGCCGTCGTCGCACTCGTCGGCCACGGCGGCGCCCATCAGACCGCACACCTGTTTGGCGCGGCAGTTGTCGGTGGTCGAGCAATACTGGCCCGGCTCGCACGCCGTGTCCTGCGGGATGTACATGCATTTCCCGGCGAAACAGCTGTTCTGCGTGCACTCGAGCTCGTCATCGCAATCGACGTCGTCGCAGCATTCGGCGCACTCGCCGCCGCAACACTTTTCGGTGCCCAAGCAGCGTGGTGCCACGTCGCACCTGCCGTCGGCGTTGCACAGATCCACGGTGCACGCGTCTTTGTCGTTGCAGTCCTCGGTGCCGGCGCAAACCTCGCCCTGCCCGCTGCTGCCGCCGCTCTGCGTGCCGCCCGAGCCACTGCCGCCGGTGCTGCTGCTCGCGCCGGTCGAGCCCGCTGCCCCGTCATCTACCCCTTTGGCGAACTCTCCTCCGGAGCAAGCGCTGATCATGGCTGAGCCCGCCAATAGGCAGGTCAGCGCGAGCACCACGAACTTGGGCTTGAGTAAGCTCACGGCGAGTCTCCTCGGAGAAAGGTAAGAGAGCCAACTATAGCAGTGCTCTGAAACCGTTTCGAAATAACCAGCGCTATCGCCGCTTTACAGCGAAAGAGTCAGGCTATTTCGCAGCGCGTTACGCGGCCGTCGTTGACTTGGAGGTACGGCGCGCCGCTCCGCTGCGTGTACGAAAACGACGCCGAGTTCATGTAGCCGTGGGCTTCATCTTCGCAATGCGTGTGACCGAACACGACCAGCTCGGCTTGCGTGAGGCGTCGCACGAGCTCGGCGCCGGCGTGCAGCCGCTTCACGGGCAGGTTCGAATAGCGATCCACGCCCTTGCTCACCGAGCGGTGCAGGTAGAAGGCGCTCGACAGCGCGACCGCGCCGCCCAGCGCGCCGCCCGCCAGGCCTCCGAGCAGCACGCGCGTGGCTCCCCCGGCCACGCCCACCGTCGCGACGACGCGATCGAAGTAGAGCCGGAAGAACGTGCGCTCGAAGTTCTCGTGCGTCGGCCGTGGGAGCTGAGCCAGCAGCGCGCGCACGGTGCTCTCGTCCACTCCGGTGCGAGCCGAGAAGGCGCCCACGGCTGCTTCGCCGCGCGCCTTCTCGGCGTTCATCCGCTCCGGCACGGCCGCCTCGGCAGCCAGCCGCCCCGAGGTGAAGAAATAGTGCACCACCATCCAGGGCGCGCGCTTACCAAAGGTCTCGAAGGCGTGCTTGAGCCCTTGCAGCGGCGTGGTGTGGTGCGCGTGCGCGAACGTGAACGCATTGTGGGGCGACAGGAAGCGACGCGTGAGCGAGATGCCGAGCGGCTCGGTCTCCGGTGACCAGGCGGCGAGCGGATGGGCGGGGGCGTTGTCGTCGTCGTAGACGTGGCCGTGCTCGATGTGCACGCCGCCGCGTCGAATGAACCAGGGCTCGATCGCCAGCCGCGCCTGGCTGCTTGCCCCGCACAGCTCGAGCAGGCGCTCGCGGGTACCGCGAGTCACCACGCCCGCGTCGTGGTTGCCCGCGATGAAAGTCACGGCGTGGCCGGCCGTGAGGTGCTGGCCCAGGGCGGCTACCAGGGTGGGGTAACTCGCCACGATCGACTGCACCGACTCGCCCGGGTCGCGGCCGGGTCGGTCCAGCGACAGGTTGAAGATGTCGCCGGCCAGCACCAGCTCGTGGCCCGGCCTGCTCGCCAGGAGGCTGGCGAGACGGCTAGCGCTTCGCTCGGAGCCCTCGCGCTGGAGGTGCACGTCGCTCGCGATCACGATTGGCTCGCTCGGGCTTGCCATGAACGGGTGAGTCTTTTCCGGGTAGGGGTCGGTGTGCAAGGTCGTTCGCGCTGCACACGTGCAGGATTGCCGTTACATTCTCGTAACTTCTCCGCATTGTGCGGCGCTTCCCTCCGCGCGGGTTACGTGTATGCTCCGCCCCAATGCAGAGGGCTTTGCAACAGCTTGGCACGAGCGCGGGTAAAGCGGCATCGAGCGCCGCCAACCTGCTCTGGCCATGGATCGAGCGCTACGCGGACCGAATGGAAGGCAAAGCACCCCACCCGAAGTGGGCTCCAGCTCCACTCATCCGCAAGCGCGAGCGGACATTTCCGCCGCTCGGTTGGCCGCGTCAAACTGACTCATTGTGTCCCGAGTGCACGAAGGAAGCTCGCGCCAAGGTGCTGGCGGGCGAGCAGGATCTCGAAGCCTTCATGGCCTCGAACCCGGGCGAGATTCGCGCGCACATCATCGAGCGTGATGGCTGCGTGTTGATGGTCAAGGACTGCCCGACGCACGGCCACTTCGAGGACGTGATGAGCATCGATCCCGCCTTTTTGGCGCGTATCGAAAAGTTGTTTCCCGGTCGCGACTACGAGGCGCCCAAGAGCGCGCTGCGCAACCACGGCACCTCGACCATCAAGTACGGGCGCGGCTCGGTGCTCACCGTGGACCTGACCAATCGCTGCAACATGATGTGCGATCCGTGCTTCATGGACGCCAATCAGGTCGGCTTCGTCCACGAGCTGGGCTGGGACGAGGTGCAGAAGATTCTGGACGACAGCTTGACCATCAAGCCGCGTCGGCAGCTGTCGGTGCAGTTCTCGGGCGGCGAGCCCACGCTGAGCCCGCACTTCATTCAGGCCGTCAAGTATGCCCGTGACGTGGGCTACTTCTGCGTGCAGTGCGCCTCCAACGGCATCCGCTTCGCGCAGGAGCCCGAGTTTTGCCACGAGGCCAAGCGGGCCGGACTCCGCCTCTGCTACCTGCAGTTCGATGGCGTGACCAACGAGGCCAATAGTCACCGCAAGATCGGCAACTTGTTCGACGTCAAGCTGCGCGCGATCGAGAACCTGGCAGCGGCCGGCATCGACGTGGTGCTGGTGGTGACGGTGGTCAACGGCGTCAACAACGATCAGATCGGACCGATCGTGCAGCTGGCGATCGACAACGCCGACAAGATCACCGTCGTTTCGTTCCAGCCCGTGAGCTTCACCGGTCGCGACGAGGACATCTCGACCGAGCAGCGGGTGGCCCAGCGCTACACGCTCAGTCACCTGGCTCACGACATGCACGACCAGCTGGGGGTGACCGAGCCCATGCGCGACTGGTTTCCGCTATCGGCGATGAATCCCTTCAGCGACGTGGTCGACTTGATGCAGGGGGCTGGCTCCGAGTTCGGCGCGCTCAAATGCGGCTGCCATCCGAACTGCGGCATCGGCACGGTGCTGCTCGTCAACAAGCACACCAAGCAGATGGCGCCCGTGTCCGAGTTCTTGAACCTGCAGCAGATTCTGGCGGATATGCAGCGCATCGCCGACGCAGGGCGCAGCAAGGCCGAAACGCTGGCGGCGATGGGTGTCTCGCTGATGCGCAACTTCGACCCGAGCAAGGCCCCCGAGGGCTACGGCTACGTCGAGTTCGTGAAGCAGTTCTTGAGCCAGATCGGCGCACGCGGCGGGACGGTCGGCGCCAGTGAAGGCGACGCGAACGACTTCCAGTGGCGCTTCCTGTTCGTGGCGGGCATGTGGTTTCAGGATCTCTTCAACTACGACTTCCGTCGCACCGAGATGTGCATCATTCCGTACGGCACCCAGATGGGTGAGATCTCGTTCTGCGCCTACAATACCGGCGTCGGCTTTCGGCAGATCGTCGAGAAGATGAAGCACACGGCCACCGTCGCGGAGTGGTACCGCGAGCATGGACGCCATCCCGTCTACGCCAAGAACCAGCACCTGCCGCTGCCCGACTCGCCCCTGTCCGTAGTAACCCGTCCGGCAGATGGCCGTCGGCGTTTGCCGATCGCCGCGGAGTAGCTCGGCACCGAACTTGCTCAAGGTCTTGGTATGAAGACCAAGAGCTTGCCCGTCCCGGTCGCGCATGCCCGAAATAACTTCTCCGATGTCGTCGCGGATGCGCAGAAAGGACGGCGGATTCGCCTCACTCGGCACGGCAGGCCGGTGAGCTGGATTATCGGCGCTGACGAGCGGGCTCTGCTCGATCAAGCACAGCGTGGCAACTCGCCCCGGGCACGTCGCTCTTCCGGTCGATGAGCTCGAGCAACCACTCGCTCAGCTGCTCCAGCGCAAACGGTTTGACCGCATAGCGATCGAAGCCGCAGTCGGCAGCGCGCGCGCGCCACTTGGCGTCCGAGTAACCGGTGAGCGCGATGGCGGGCAGGTCCCGCGCGTCGCGCTCGCGCAGTCGCTGGAGCAGATCGCAGCCCGTGCCGTCCGGAAGCTCCAGGTCGGACAGCAGGGCCGATAGCTCGCTATCAGCGCTCAGCTTCAGGGCGCTCGCGAGCGAGCCTGCGCCGATAACGGTGGCTCCCTCACCCTCGAGGTACGAGCTGACGAGCTCGAGATTATCCAGATCGTCTTCGACGACGAGCAGCACTAAGCCGGCCAAGAGCATGGGCGGCAGCGACTTTTCGTCGGTCGCCGCGCCCCTGCAACACTTGTACAAAACGGGGACACTCGTCCCGAAAGGTTCCAGCATTGGCGCCCCGCCGGTCACCAACCGGCCCGGAGCCATGCCGCTGAGCCTGTCTTACGGAACCTCGACTGTTTTCGGTCCCGTATCCCTGTGCCTGACGCTCGGCGCTGCCTGCAGCAGCGACCCTGCGCTTGCCCCCGCGGTC
>DATDEV010000186.1:0-5426 GCA_036522995.1 Polyangiaceae bacterium | reverse complement strand
CGCTCGCGCTCTGGGCGCGGGACCCCGCGCGCTTCGAGCATGCACTGATCGCCTCGGCGCAGCCCGGTCTCGCTCCGGCCGCCGAGCGCGCTCGGCGTCGCGCAGGCGACGCGCGCCTGATCGCGATCTTGCGCGAGCAGGGCCTGCCTGCGTTCGTCGAGCATTGGCAGGCGCTGCCGCTCTGGGCGTCGCAAGGGCAACTGCCGGAAGCGGTGCGTCAGGAGCAGCGCCATCAGCGTTTGCGCCATCGCGCCGAGGGGCTCGCGCAGAGCCTGCTCCGACACGGGCTCGCCGAAATGCCCGATTTGCGTGCAGATCTCGGGCAAGTGAGCACCCGGGTTGACCTCCTGGTCGGAGAGCGCGACGAAAAGTTCGTCGCCTTCGGCCGCGAGCTCGAGCAGGTCTTGCCGAGCGCGCAGCTGACCGTGGCAGCCGGCGCCGGCCACAACCTCATCCTCGAACGCCCCGAGCTCGTGCGCCAGCTGCTCTCCCTCCCCAGCGCTCCATGACCAACGCCGCCTCCCTGCCCCACTCGTCGCCGTCCGCTCTTGCCAGCTGGCTCCTGGCGGCCCGCCCCAAAACGCTCAGCGCTGCCAGCGTGCCGGTCGTGGTGGGCAGCGCCTGCGCGCTTGCCCTGGGCGCCTTCAACCTGGGCCCTGCGCTGGCCGCGCTGGTCGGCGCGCTGCTGCTCCAGATCGGCGCCAACTTCGCCAACGACGTTTACGATTACGAAAAGGGCGCCGACACTGCCGAGCGACTGGGCCCGACGCGCGCCGTCCAGGCGGGCCTGATCACGCCCGCTGCCATGAAGCGCGGCATGTACGTGGTGTTCGGCCTGGCCTTGCTGGTGGGCGTGTACCTCACGCTGGTAGCGGGTCCGATCATTCTCGCGATCGGCATCGTCTCCATCCTCTCGGCCATCGCCTACACCGGCGGTCCCTACCCGCTCGGGTACAACGGCCTGGGCGACGTGTTCGTGTTCGTGTTCTTCGGCCTAGTCGCGGTTTGCGGCACCGTGTTCGTGCAGCTGGGCTTCGTCCCGGCGCTGGCGGTGTGGTGCTCGCTGCCGGTCGGCTCCCTGGCGACCGCGATTTTGGTCGTGAACAACCTGCGCGATCGCGAGCAGGATGCGGCGGTCGGCAAGCGCACGCTGGCGGTGCGCTTCGGCGAACGCGTGGCCATCCTCGAGTATGGCTTGCTGCTGGCACTGGCCTACGCCGTGCCCCTGTTCCTGGCGACTGGCGCTGCGCAGGGCCGCTTCGTGCTCTTGCCCCTACTCACGCTGCCAATGGCGCGCGGACTCATGCGCGCGGTGGCCACCGAGCGCGGCCGCGCCTTGAACGCGCGACTGGCCGGCACTGCCAAGCTGCTGCTGCTGTTCGGCATCCTGCTGGCGCTCGGCATCGCGCTCGATCACACGCTGCTCGCCGGCGCGCCGAGCGCGAGCCTTGGCCGATGAAGCTCGAGCTGCGACGGTCGACGGTCACGACGCCAGCGGCGCGCGACGCCAAGCGCAGCTGGCCCGAGCGCCAGAGTTTGCTCCTGCGTTTGCTCGATGACAGCGGCTCGGTGGGGCTCGGCGAGGCCTCTCCGCTTCCCGGCTACTCGCCGGATACGCTCGAACAGGCCGAGGCGGCGCTGAGCGCCGTAGTTCCGCGCTTCTTGACGCAGGCACTCGAGCGGGGACCGGTGCGTGAGGCGCTCTCGGCCGTGGCGGAGCTGGTGCCCGCCGAAAGGCCCGCCGCGCGCATGGGGCTCGAAACCGCAGCGCTCGATTGGCTGGCACGACGCGCCGGCGTCTCCGCCCCCGAGCTGCTCGGCGCCGCCCCGGACGGCTCACGCCCGCTCGCCCAGCTGCTCGGCCCCGCCGCCCAGCCAGCGCTCCCCGAGCTGGCTTTGGCCGCCGTGGCGGCTGGATTTCGCGACCTCAAGCTCAAGCTGGGCGGCGGAGCGCAGCTCGAGCTCGAGCTTTCGGCGATCACGCAGCTCAGGCAGCGGCTCGGCGCTCAGATCCGCTTGCGTCTCGACGCCAATGGCGCCCTCACCGAGCACGAGCTCACGCGCGCCTGGCCCGAGCTCGAGCGCGCAGGCATCGAGCTGTTCGAAGAGCCAGGCGCCGTGCCGACTTCGCTGCGCGAGCAGCTACCGCTCGCGCTCGACGAGTCGCTTCAGGGGGCTAGCGCCGAGGAGGTCGAGAGCTTGCTGCTCGAACGCCGGCCGCGCTGCGTGGTGCTCAAGCCCATGGCGCTGGGCGGCCTTTCGCACTGCTGGCAGCTGGCCGAGCTGGCGACGCGGCTAGGCGTTGCCTTCGTGCTCTCGCATTCCTTCGACGGGGTGCTGGCATGGCGCGCCACGGCCGCCCTGGCGCTCGCGCTGCCGCCGAGCCTGGCTCATGGGCTCGCGCCTCACGCAGGCATGGCAGACGTTCCGGACAGCGAGCTGCCCGTGCGCGCTGGCTCACTCAGCGCCTGGAAGGAGCTGGGCCTGGGCCGGACCATGCCGGCTGGCGCGACATGAGCACGCTCTCGCTCTTCGACGCTGCGCTCGAGCAGCCAGACGCCCCGGCGCTGCTCCACGGCGATCAGGTGCTGTCGTTCGGGGAGCTGGCGGCGCAGGCCGAGCCGTTGGCGGCAGCGCTCCAGCGCCGTCGTCCCCCAGTCCTGCAGCTCACGCCCCGCGCCGACGTCCCAAGCCTGCTTTGGCTCTACGCCGCTTTCGCAACCGCCACGCCAGTGCTCACGCTTCACGCCCGCGCGACCGCGGCCGAGGCGGCGCAGCTGAGCGGACGCCTCGGCGCCATTCCACCTGACGCGAGCTGGCTCGAGCCGGGACGAGCGGCTCCGTCGCCGCCGGGCGGCCGGCGCGCTGCTGCCCTCGAGCCTGATCCAGCGCTACCGCTCGTCTTCATCCCAACCTCGGGCTCCACCGGCGAGCCGCGCCTCGTCGAGCTCAGCCGCCGCGCCGTGACGGCCTCCGCGCAAGCGTCGGCCGCCAATCTGGGCTGGGAGCCAGACGATCGCTGGCTGCTCTGCTTGCCGCTCGCGCACACCGGCGGGCTCTCGATCGTCGCACGCTGTTTGCTGGCGAGACGCCCCGTGGTGCTGTTCGACGCCGGTACGGGAGGTGCCCTGGCGCGCACCAGGGAGCTGCTGCCGCTGGCCGAGCAGGCGAGCCTGATCTCGCTGGTGCCGAGCCTGCTCGATGCCCTGCTCGACGCAGGTTTTCGTGGTCACGGGCGGCTGCGCGCGCTGCTGCTCGGCGGCAGCGGCTGCTCGCCCGCGCTGGCCCGGCGCGCCCGCGCCGCCGCCCTTCCGCTGCTCACCAGCTACGGGCTGACCGAGACCGCATCGCAGGTGGTAACTCGGCGCTACGCCGAGCGCTTCGAGCCGTTGGCCGAGCACGCCGGCTGCGTGAGCTCGGGCCACCCGCTTCCGGGCGTGGAGCTGCGGCTCCAGGGCGGGCTCATCGCCCTGCGCGCGCCTTCACTCTTCACGCGCTACGCGGGGGCGGCGCCGCCGGCCGAGCTCGACGACGGCTGGCTCCTCACGAGTGATCGCGGACAGCTGAGCAGCTCAGGCGAGCTTTTCGTGCTCGGCCGTGCTGACGACCTGATTGTGACAGCGGGTGAGAACGTCGACCCGGTCGAGGTCGAAGCCGCGCTCCGTGAGCTGCCCGGAGTCAGGGAGGCCTGCGTTTTCGGGACAATTTCGGAGCGCTTCGGACATGTGGTCACGGCAGCGCTCGTCACCGACGACGCGGCCCTGGCCGAGCCCGAAGCGCTCGGCCGGTTGCTTGCTGACCGCCTGGCGCGCCATAAGTGGCCGCGCCGTGTGCTGCGCGTGGAGACTTTGCCGCTCACTGCATCTGGCAAGCTGGATCGCCGCCGCTGCGCCGAGAGCTGGGCTTCGAGCTTCCAGGCCTGACCCAAGGGTGAAGCCCTCCCGGCTGGTCGACCATTAACCGGTAGGCCCTGACTCGATAGCAACCAGAGCTCGCTGCACCAGTCCCGGAATGGGAATGCGCTTGAAGGTCGCTCGCTCCACGAACGTATGGACGACCTGCCCTACCACGCACACCTCCCCACCTTCGACGCGCGCGATGCGGTAGCCGAGCGTGGCCTCCGTCTCTTGCACGAAAGCCCGGCAAATTTCGATTTGGACCGGATCGCCGAAGCGCAGTGGCTTGAAGTAATCGGCCTCGGCATGGCGCACCGGCGCGAGCCAGGTCCCGCTGCGCATCACTTCCGGGAGTGGACAGCCCGCATGCGCCAGAAACGCGGCATACGTGTCATGGAACATCTCGAGCACGCACGGGTAAAAAATTATGCCGGCAGCGTCTATGTCCTGAAACCTGATCGCCCGTTGTTCGATGAAGGCACCTGGTCGAGAAAGCTTGAGCTCGTCACGATCGAAGCGATGCATGGGGTCCACGCGAGCATAGCCGCGTCCCGACCCGAGCCGAGCCACTTTGCGCACCCCCCTGCCGGCGTGAATACTTGGCGGTGCAGCGCTTAAGAAGTTGGAAGAAAAGGAATACTGAGGCGCATTTCCTGCTTTACGAGACCGGGCCTAATGTTGTTACTTCCCTGCGCCCGCCCGATACGTCTCGTTTGTTGTCGAGGGTTTCTGCCCTGACAAGTGGGTCTAGTTGGCTCGCCTGACGCAAGATTTGAAGAGCCAGAGCAAAGGTCGAGGAGTTCGAGTGCATCACCGACAGTCCAACCAGTCCAATCAAGAAAACATCGAGTCGTCGGAGCTGGCAGCGCTTCGTCAAGTGCGCACCAATCGGATGCGGACCCTCATTGCGGGTGCAGGCGCGATCGCGTTCAGCATGTTCGCCGTCGCTTGCCCAGAGCCAGCGGATCTCGAGAACCCTCCTCCGAACATGACGGGTGGCTCCAGCGCCGGTGGCATGGGCACCACGACTGCAGGTCAAAGCACGACGGGGGGCGGTGGCGGCGTGGTTTGCGAAACGCCGTGCATCGAAACGCTCTTCACCAAGGGCACCAAGTGCACCATCTGTCACTACAAGAACGACCCGCCGGATGCTCCCTCGCTCGGCAACCTCGACCTGAGCACGGGGTACACGGCTCGCCTTAAAGGCATCGGCGCGCAACATGTGGACGCGAACTTCATGCCTTACCCTGCCGGAACGTGCCCCACCGGTGACAAGCTAATCGATACTGCCAACGCAGCCGAGAGTTGGTTGTGGAAGAAGGTCAACGGTGGGCACGGTGCTTGTGGCACCGCCATGCCGCAGCCCCCCACGACCCTCAGCGCAGCCGAGATGATGTGCGTGAAAGCTTACGTCGAGTGCGTCGCCGGCCAACCGATCGGCGCCGGTAGCACGACGGGCGGCACTGGTGGTGCAGCGGGCGGCACTGGTGGCGCAGCGGGCGGCACTGGTGGCGCAGCGGGCGGCACTGG
>DATDEV010000185.1:0-2385 GCA_036522995.1 Polyangiaceae bacterium | reverse complement strand
TCGATGGGTGTGGAGGCCACGACCTTCGGTATGCCCGAGTTCTGCCGAGGTCCGCTGAGCGGGCTTTCGGCCTAGCCCGCGGCTGTGCACGTCAGAACAGCGAAAAGCCGATGCCGATGCCGGGGCCCTGGAGCATTAGATCGACCGATTTCGTGTCCTCGCTAGAGAGACGCGCGTAGTAGAGCACCCAGCCGAGCCAGAGGTGCCACCAGTCGGTCATTGCATACTGCACGCGAGCGTTGACCCAAACCGAAAGCTCGGTGCCGACGTTGAAGCCCCCCACGTCCCCTTCTACGCCGAAGAGCCAGCCGCCGCGCATGTCGAGCATGGTCCGCATGCCGAACACGGGCTCGCCCCACGTCGTGTCACCTTCCAGGTAGAGGCCTTCGGCGGTCGAGCCACTGCCCACGAGCCAAGCGTAGCGAGCGCCGGCGTATGGCCACAGCGCCAAACGAGCGCTCTTCGAGCCTTGCCCAAGGCGGTAGGCAGGGGTGTACCAGCTCAGCGCCAGCTTGCCGAAGTAGCCATGCAGATCGAGCTCGCCCAGCACCTCGCCCTCGTCCGAGCGGATCACCTGCGAGCCCAAGCCGCCGCCATTGCCAGTGAAGTCGAGACTGATCGGCCCGAGCCGCAAGCGCGCCTGCGACATGAAGGCGAACTGCACCTGGGTGTCGTAGTCGACTTCCTCGGTGTCGCCGTCGTCGTTCCTGTGCTTCCCGCCCATGCCGACGATGGGCACCCAGAGCGGAATCGTGAGCTCGAGCCCGCTCGCGCCCTCCGAGCAAAGCTGGCAGTCCGCGCCCTGCTCGTAGTTCTCCCGCGACTCCGCTGCAGCTTCGCCCGCTGCCGCCAGCCAAGCCGCGGCGAGGAGGCTAGCGGACACACGCGGCGCGATCATCGTCAGTCGTCTTCAGCAAACGGTGCTCCAGCTGTCAAGCTCGGCGTGCAGGAGCTGGCTGCGCTCGGCGATCCGCCACAGCGAACGGCGCTTCAGGGCACGGGCTGAGGCTTGCGGCGAAGCAGTCTCGCGACCGCCTGCTGCAGCACTACGATCGCCACACAAACCAGCGTGCTTTCCAGCAGGTGCTCACCGAGAAATGCAGTGAGCAGCTCCGTGCGGCGCGCGAACGAGTCGCCCAGGTACTGGGTGAGGGTATTCCAGAGCGCGTGTCCGAGGCCGAGCGCGAGCAGAAAAACACTCAGCCGGCTCCGCGCGGCACCGGCCAGCACGGCGACGGTAGGCACTGGAGCGACGATCAACAGCGCGACGCCGAAGCGCGCGAACAGCCGCTCGACGAAGCGCACGAGCCGAGCCAGGCGCGGGTGGCGTTGCTCCACCCACTCGATCGCCGCTCGCCCGTAGAGGTAGCCGAGCCCGTACGCGCCCAAGCCGCTCAGCACGCGGCGCAGGGTGGCGACGACGATGAGTGGTACCGGCTCGACCGAGGCGGCCGCCAGTGCCACGTGGTGCGCTGCCGGTGACAACGCTACGAGCAAGAGCGGGCTCTTCACCAGCAGGTAGGGCGCCAGCGAGGTGCCCAGCAAACTGGCTAGGGTGACGGCCACGAATAGCCCCCAGATGGCGGTACTCAAACGGGGCGGGACGGGCTCAGCCAAACTTCTTCCATCCAGCATAGGGTCGCGCGCCCGTTGAGCGCCAGCCCGCGGGGTGAGTCAGGGACACACACAGGGGCCAGTTCGTCGGCGATTTCGCTGGCATTCAGCCGTGAAAAATCGCGCGACGCCAAGTCAGGTAGGCAAAGTCCGCTCCGCGAGCTCTTCGTGTACGAGCCGCAGCAGCGCCTCGGCGCGGTACGGCTTTTCCAGCAATCGAACGTTGGACGGAAGCAGGTCGACGCCCATGCCTTCCTTGTAGCCGCTACTCAGGATGACCTTGAGCAGTGGCCACTGCTCGCGGATGCGCGTGAGCGTTTCCGCTCCCCCCAGCCGGGGCATCACCACATCGAGCAGCACGAGCTGCACCTCCGAGTGCGCTGCCAAAACTTCCAAAGCCTCGAGGCCGTCGCGGGCGCCCAGCACGGTGTAGCCCGCGCTTTGGAGGATCTTGGTGACGGCGCCGCGCACCAAATCCTCGTCTTCGGCGATCAGCACGCTGCCGCGACCCGCCTGCAACGAGCGCCGAACCTCGCCCGTACGCTCACTCTCGGTGGCGTTCGATCGCGGCAGGTAGACGCTGAAGCACGAGCCCACACCGGGCTCACTGTCGAAGTTTAAAAGGCCATTGTGCTGCTTGATGATGGCGTAGGCAGTGGCAAGGCCTAGACCCGTGCCCTTGCCCGGAACCTTGGTCGTGAAGAACGGCTCGAAAATCCGATCTCGAAACTCCGCCGCGATGCCGCTGCCGGTGTCGATGACGCTGATCTT
>DATDEV010000184.1:0-2822 GCA_036522995.1 Polyangiaceae bacterium | reverse complement strand
ATTCGATACCTGAGTGATGGCCACGAGCTTCGTGCGCGGCCCGAGCAGCTTCTCGTACTCCTCGAGGATGACCTGTCCGCGTGAGTCCACGGGAGCGACGCGCAGCTTGGCTCCCTTCTCGGCGGCCAGTTGCTGCCAGGGCACGATGTTGGCGTGGTGCTCGAGCCAGGTGATGACGATCTCGTCGCCCGCGCTCACGTTACGCCGGCCCCAGCTCTGGGCGACCAGGTTGATGCCCTCGGTCGCCCCCCGCACGAAGATCACGTCCTTGACCGAAGGCGCGTTGAGGAAGCGCTGCACCTTCTGGCGAGCTGCTTCGTAAGCGTCGGTGGCGCGGCCCGCCAGCGTGTGGGCGGCCCGGTGAATGTTCGAATTCTCGTGCTCGTAGTAGTACTTCAGCCGCTCGATGACGCTGGTCGGCTTCTGCGTCGTCGCGGCGTTGTCGAGCCACACCAGCTGACGACCGTGCACGCGCTCTTGCAGGATGGGAAAGTCGCGCTTGATGGCGTGCGGATCGAAGATACCAGAGCCGCGTCGGGGCTCCGGAACTGGCTCGGCCACGGCCGCGAACAGCTGCGGGGTGAAATCAGTACCGCTTGGCGACAGCGAGTCGGAGCTGGCCGGCAACGACGTGGACGCGGCGCTTCTGGTGCCGGGCAGCGTAGTTGGCGTGCCAGCGCTCGCAAGCCCGGGCGCGGCCGGTAGCCCCGAGCTCGCATCGAGCGCGGGCTGGGCCGGTGGAGCTGCAGCCAATCCTGTCGGCAGCGAGGCACTCGGGATGGGTGGTCCGCCCGGCAGTTGGCTACCGCTCAGCGCGCTGCCAGGCAGCGAACCCTGAGGCGGTAGCGTGCTCGCGCTGGGCAAGCCCGCGAGCGCGAGAAAATACGGTGCGGACTCGCCGGCGTTCGGTGAGAAGGCCGGTGCTTCGGCGAGCCGAACGGGCTGCGTGTGGAGCGGATCGGCGAGCACCGCACCGATGCTGCGCAGGTCACCTTCCTTGGGAGGTGGCGCGCTGGCCAGCGGCGGCGCAGTCAACATGCCGGGCGTCGGCGGGCCGCTCTGCGACGTAGAAACGCCGCCGGCGCCAAGTGCGAGCGCGCTCGGGCCGGGATTGGGGGGCGTGACAGGAAAGGGCGGGGCTGCAGGGCTTGCCACGGCGGTGGGCGCCGTAGCGAGTCCTGCAGTCGGCGCTAGCTGGGCCGGCGCTCCTCCCTGAAAGAGCGCATTGGCCATACGCGTGAGCTCGGCGACCAACGCTTCAGGCTGGAGCGCAGCTCCCTGGCCAAGAGTCGCGTCACTCACGTCGGGTTCAATACCGATACTCATGGTACTTGCCGACCTGCACGTTCTCGAGCACGCCTACGGCGTCTTCCGTCAGCACGGCCGCCGAGCAATAGAGCGAGATCAGGTAGGCGGCAGCGCCGCGCTGATTGATTCCCATCCAGCGCACGGTCAGGCTCGGGCTCACTTCTCCGGGAAGGCCGGGTTGGAACAAGCCCACGACGCCGCGCTTTCGCTCGCCCGTGCGCATCAGCAAGATGTTGCTCGCGCCATCCTTGATATGCAGCTTGTCCGACGGGATCAGCGGCACGCCGCGCCAGGTCAAGAACGGCGAGCCGAACAGCGTGGTGGTGGGTGGCGGGACGCCGCGGCGCGTGCACTCGCGGCCGAACGCGGCGATCGCGCGCGGATGCGCCAGAAAGAACGCCGGCTCCTTCCAAACCTTGGTCAGCAGCTCGTCGAGATCGTCGGGCGTCGGCGCGCCGGCGCGGGTCTGCACGCGCATGTACGGTGCGGCGTTGCTGAGCAGGCCATAGTTGGCGTTGTTCACCAGCTCGTTTTCCTGCCGTTCCTTGACCATTTCGATCAAGACGCCCAGCTGTTCCCGGACCTGGTCCATCGGGCTGCGGTAGAGATCGGAAATGCGCGTCTGCACCTCGAGCGTGGTGGTGACCGTGCTCAGGGTGTACTCGCGCGGGTTCTCCTCGTAGTCCACGAAGGCTTGCGGCAGCTCGGCGCCGTCGCTGGGGCTGCACTCGATGCCGATGCCGTGAAACGACGGCGGCTGCTCTGGCGCCTGCTCGGGGCCCTGCTCCTTGACCTTGTTGACGCGGTACGTACCTGCTTCCACCGGCACCCAGGGCAGCAGGCTCACCAGCCAGCGCGGGGTGGTCCCCACCCATTGGGGGGGCGTCTTGGTGGTATTGGCTAGCTGTCGCGCTGCGGCGGCGCCCAATGTCGGCGCGGGATCTGAAGACTCAGCCATGGTCTCTCGCTTCTTTTTGCTGCTCGTCGAGCAACGTCTCGACGCAGCGGAAGCTAACGTCCGGACGGAGCATTGAGCAATGCATCAACGCGCCGCTGCGGGTGTTTCCTCCGGTAAAACAGCGTGATTGTCCGTTGCAGCAGTGGTCGAGTTACCCGCTAGAGTGATGCTCGCGAAACGCGTGTTTCGCGCGAGATCGCTGATGTCGCAACCTTTCGGTGGCCGGTTTGGCGCGCAGCCGGACAGTGCTGTGTCCACTGTACGAGATTTGACTGGGCCCGAAGCGACATGGCGATAGCCATCTGGTCGTCAGAATGCCGTCCCGGAAACGAGACAGACTCGGTTAGACTGCGCCGGCATGGCGACATCGAAGGCAAAGAGCAAGGCGAGCAGAAAGATTACTCCCCGACCAACGGTCCAAGGCACGAGCGGAGATGAACTTGGTGCCGCCGATATGGCCAAACAGGTCGCCGAGACGCTGAAGGTGCTGCGGCGGGATCGGCACTTGTCGCTGGACGATCTTGCCTCGCGCAGCGGCGTCAGCCGAGCCGCTTTG
>DATDEV010000183.1:0-3781 GCA_036522995.1 Polyangiaceae bacterium | reverse complement strand
GCGGATCCGGCCCGTGCGGGTCTCGGACGAAGACGCCTTGCAGGACCTGCTCTACCGCCTTTCCGACGAAAGCGCGTTCTTTCGCTTCTTCGGCTACGCCTGCACCCACCCGCGCCGCGAGGTGCTCAGGCTGGTGGAGCTCGATGGCGCTTACAGCGTCGCGTTCGTCGCCGAGTCGCTCGAGAGCGAGGAGCTGTTGGGCATCGCGCGCGCCGACGCGGATCCCCGCTCGGGCGCTGCTGAGCTGGGCGTGACGATCGCCGACTCCTGGCAGGGCAAGGGCCTGGGCGCGCTTCTGCTCGACAGCATCAAACAGGCGGCAAAAAGCCGCGGCTTCCGCGGCCTCACCGCCGAGGTACTGATGGGCAATGGCCGCATGCAGCGGCTGCTGCGCCGCCACGGCTTCAGCTGCAGCGGCGAGCTCGGAGGCCCACTCAGCTTCAAGCTATCGCTGAGCGAGGCGGCAGCCTGACCAAGGCCAGCGGCTGACTAGCGAGTTTGCCTGAAATTCCGGGTGCCGGAGTGAAGGGTGGTAGCGTCGCCGGCCACTCATGTTCACCTCGACTACCGGTTTCGCGCTGGGTACGAGCCTGATCGCCGTGCTGTTGTTCGCGGGCATGCTGGCGGCCCTTTGGTTCGGCAAGCGCATCGCGCGCATGCGGGCCAAGGAGGGAGCCGAGGCCCAAGCCAGCTCGGGCGCCATCGGTGGGGCTACGTTTGCCCTGCTGGGACTCCTGATCGCCTTCACGTTCTCGGGAGCCGCGAGTCGCTTCGACGCCCGCCGCGACCTGGTCGTCCAGGAGACGAATGCGATAGGCACCGCTTACCTGCGCCTCGACGTGCTGGCGCCCGAAGCGCGCTCGCAGCTCCAGGAAAAGTTCCGTCGCTACGTCGATCTGCGAGCCGGCTTGTTCCAAGCCGGTACTTTCGCCCAGTATCGCGAGAACGAAGCGCGAGCCTCGGCGCTGCAAGCCGAAATTTGGTCCGACTCGGTGAAGGCCGCCAAGGACGTGGGGCCGCCGGCGGCGCAACTGCTGTTGCCCTCGCTCAACGACGCCATCGACATCACGACCACGCGCGCGGCGGCGCTGGAGCTGCACCCGCCCGTCGCCATCTACTTGATCCTGGTGCTGCTGGCGCTCTTCTGTGCGCTGCTGGCTGGCCTCGATATGACGCCTGGTCAGCGTGAGTGGGTACCGAAGGTCGTCTTCGCTGCCACGATCACGCTGACCATTTGCCTCACGCTGGACCTCGAGCACCCACGGATGGGACTGATCCGGGTGACGGACTCCGATCACTTCCTGATCGACTTGCGGGCGAGCATGAAGTGAGTGACTAGGGGCGAATCGCAACCTTCAGCACACCGTCACGCTGATGGCCGAAGAGCTCGTAGGCTTCTTCGATCTGGTCGAGCTTGAACGAGTGAGTCAGCAGCGGTTTCATCGACACGCGGCCCGAAGCGACGATGCTCATCAGGCGCCGCATGCGTTCCTTGCCGCCGGGGCACAGGCTGGTCACGATGGCGTGGTCACCTAGCCCTGCCGCAAAAGCGTCGAGCGGGACTTGCAGGTGCGACGAGTAGACGCCAAGGCTGGACAGCGTGCCGCCCGGACGGATGCAGCGTAGGGCGCTCTCGAAAGTCGCCTGTTGACCTAGCGCTTCGATCGCGACGTCGGCTCCACCACTGGTCAGGCGCTTGACCTCCGCCACCACGTCCTGCTCCGCTGAGTTGATCACCACGTCGGCGCCCATCTGACGCGCCATCTCCAGGCGCTTGGGAATGCGGTCGACACCGATGATCAGCGACGCGCCGGCGAGCTTGGCGCCCGCGGTTGCGCACAAGCCTATGGGGCCTTGCGCGAAGACCACGACCGCATCGCCCAGCTTGACCTTGCCGTGCTCGACGCTCGCGAAGCCGGTCGACATGATGTCGGGGCACATCAAGACCTCTTCGTCGCTCAGTCCATCGGGGATCTTGGCCAGGTTGGCCTGCGCATTGGGCACCAGCACGTACTCTGCCTGACACCCGTTGATGGTATTGCCGAAGCGCCAGCCACCGAGCGCCTCGTAGCCCGAACCGCCGTGGTCGCACTGCGAAGCGCTGCCGGATAGGCACGCTCGACATTGGCCGCAGGGCGTGATGGCTCCGACGATGACGCGCTCGCCGGGAGTGTAGCCGGTCACGCCGAGGCCGACGGCTTCGACGACGCCAACTGGCTCGTGCCCGACAATCAAGCCCTCCTTCACCGGATATTCACCGCGCAAGATGTGCACGTCAGTCCCGCAGATGGTCGTCAGTGTCACGCGAATCAGCGCTTCACCTGGCCCGGGACTCGGCTTGGGCACCTCGCGGATCGAGACCTTTCCCTTCCGTTCGAAAACCGCTGCTCGCATGTTGGTCATGTCACACGACCCAGCATCTCTCGTGCCAACAGCAGAGTCCGTGAGACTTCGAGCGATCATGGTGTGATGCCGGTAACGGCGGGCTTGGGGGCGAAGATACTGCCGTTCGTCGCGCAGAATTCGCGCGACGGCGCTGCGCGCCTCTCCGCCTGATGTTATCGATTTGCAGTCGCTGCGTATCCCTTGGTCGTCACTTCGAAGACGACGCGGGCCCGTTCCAGAATTCTGGTGACTTCGGCGTCGGGGACTGGAGCGAAGTCTTCGTAGTAGGCGCCGACCGCAGAAAAATCCTGCACCGGCATCAGGCAGACGAGGTCATCTACCTCGTCGCGCAGCGAGTCGAGCGTCTCGGCGGCGCCGACCGGCACCGCCAGCACCAGCTTGCTCGGACCGAGTACTCGAATCGCCTGAATGGCAGCGCGCGCCGTGGCGCCCATCGCGATGCCGTCGTCCACGAGCAACACCGTTCGACCGCGAACGGGTGGTAGGGGCGCAACGCTGCGAAACCTTCTGACCCGCTCTTCGACCTCACGCTGTTTGAGCCGAATCGCCTCCGCGAGCTCAACGGGCGAAAGTTGGGTTCGTCGGACGAGCTCATCGTTCAAATAGACATGCCCTCCCTCCGAGACTGCGCCAATTCCGAGCTCGGGGTTGTCCGGTGCGCCGAGCTTGCGCACGATCCAGACATCCAACGCTACGCCCAGCGCGTGAGCCACCTCGTCGGCCACCGGCACGCCCCCTCGAGGAAGGGCGAGAACAATCGGCTGCTCCGCCGCATAGTGGAGCAGCCTCGTTGCCAGCCGCGCGCCGGCGTCTCGTCGATCCTCGAAGGCCATCTGGCTGGTCACGCGTTCTGCAGAGCAAGCGGCACCAATTCCGCGACGCGCCGGTGCTCGTGGGTCGATTTGAGAGCCTTCCGGACGTGACTCAGCGCGATGGGACCCGGCTGGTAGCTCAGCAGCCAGTCACCGATGAGGTGCGAGGCCGCGGCGCTGCTGCGCTCCCTCCGCTTGGCGAGAAACTCGACAAAGTCCCAGGTCAGGTCTTGCGTTGAATTGGAGCGAGTCGGCATGGCGGTTCGCAAGCCAAAGCAAGCAGTGTGCCGCAGCTGAAATGCCGATTCGCGCCCGCCACCGGCGCCGCCGCCGCGAACGTCGCGCAAATGGCGCTGCCAAGGGCGCAGATCGTGCGCACCGACGAGGCGTGGCACGAACCACGCTCGCTCGAACCCGCTCGCTGTCTCCCCCCATGACCATGCGCCGGCTAATGGGCCGCTGTCGGCATCTTCTCGGGCGACAGCAGAGACAGCTGACCCAAGGCATCGGTCAGGGCTGCGTCGACGTTGGGATTGGTGCGGGAACGGGTGCAGCGGGCCACG
>DATDEV010000182.1:0-5364 GCA_036522995.1 Polyangiaceae bacterium | reverse complement strand
GGCGGCCTCACAACTTGGCGCCGCCGCGAACGTCGATAGCTGCGCGGACAAGCTTTGCTGCGGCCTTGGCAGAACCAACGCGTAGCGGCCGGCGGCGAGACGGGTCGCGAGCCGCGGTGGATAGAACGAGGTCCACGTCGGGGCTTGGGCCAGCCCGTCACACGCTAACAGCATGCCGAGTGAGTCGCGCTCACCGAGCACGTCCCTCGCTTCCGGCGCGCTCAGCACCACGCCTTCCTCTTGCGAGAGCTCGAAGGTCTTGTACTCGTAGCCGACGCCACAACGCGCCTCGACTTGCCAGCTTTCGCCCACTTCGAGTCGCTCGTGCGAACACTCGAACGGAGTCAAGCAAGGGCCGCCGGGCAGCTCGAGCTCGAGCGCAGCCTGCCACGCCGTCGCAAGCGACTGGTCGAAGGCGCTCGTAAAGTCCTCGTCCACCTCTGCGGGCGTCGCGCTGCTGCGCGCCGACCGATAGTGTGCCATCACGGCCTCGACGCCAAAGGTGTCGATCAGGTAGCGAACGAGCTGGCTGCCTGCGCGATAGAAGGTCAAGTCGCGCGCTTCGCCGTCCGGCACCCACGCCGCCAGCTCTCGCCAATCGAGCGCGCTGACATCATCGAAGTTGGCGTAGTCGCGCGGACGCGACCACGGCCCGTAGTCGCAGCTCAGCACGTCGGCCAAGCCCTCGATGAAGATCCACGGCGGCCGGCTCGGCTCGACGTACGCATGAATCAGCTCGTGCGCATCCAGCAACTTCGCCGTACGCACCTGGCCCGCGTGGAGACAACCCGGGCTCTTGTCGATGCTGCACGCGCCATCCGCCTGCAGCTCTTCAACCGACTCGAACTTGTAGTAGTCGATGGGCACCTCGGGCTCCCCCAAACCCAGGAACGCCGAAATGGCAGCTAGATGTCGCTCGAGCTCGCTCGGCGCGTTCTCACAAGCGTCTTCGTCGCCTGCATGAGCGTGCAGCCGAAAGTGCTCGGACTCGAGCACGACCTCGTCGTCGAAGCCACGAAAGCCCGGAGCCGGCTCGGCCCTTTCGCTGCAAGCCAGCGTCACGAGCGCGCACGACGCTAACAGCAGCACCCAGCCGGCTGCGTCACGTCGTGGCTCACGCATGCCTAAAGCGTAGCACCCAGGCAGCCGCGATAGCGAAGAGCAGCCGGACCGCGCAGCACCGGCGTTCGAAAACGGTTGCCCTGGCCCGGCGTCCCGGCGTCGACGACGCCGGTCGTGTAGATGAGGCCCCAGTCGTCGTCCCAGGCAGCCCCCGGCGCCGACAGCCCCGCTGCCGCCAACGGCTGTTCGAAGAGCACGCGGCCGCGACCCGGCGGCAGCATCGCGCTGGGCGTCGCAACGTCGATGACGGCCATGAAGCCGAAGCGCGCGCCGTCGAAGGCGGCGGAGGTCACGACCGCGAACCCCGCCGAGACGCCATCTGCCGGTGCGGGTTGCACGCCGAGAATCTGCATGCCTGGGCGATGCTGCGCGAAGACGACGGTTTCTGGGGTACCGCCTGCGACGTCGTAGATCGACAGCTGGCCGCCGCGGTTGCCCAGCACGATGTGCTCGCTCACGGCGCCCGGCACGAAGGCCAGCCCTGCCAGCGGGACGGCGTTTGCACCCATGGTGTGAGAAATTTCCCAGGTCGGCGTCATGCTGTTACCGGCGCGAAGCGCTGCGCCCAGGTCCGCGAGCTCGTACCCGCGCAGGTGGGTCGTGGTGCCCACGATCAAGATCTCGCTCCCGTCGGCGCGCCGACCGATGGTCGCCTGCTGGATCGCGGGCGGCACCTGCTCGCCTACCATCGACACGCTCAGCCGCCCGGGCAATAGTGCCTGCGCGGCCAAATCCACCGCCCATATCTCACAGCTGGTCGCGTTGCAGAATGAGTTATCGATCACACCAGCCCCGGCTGTCAGCAGTAGCAGCGACTCACTCATCGAGACGAGCGGCACCGCCGAGAAGAACGGCTGGCTCACTGGAGCGTCGATGGCCGAAACAGCGTTGTTCTCGATCTTGACGAGCGAGGCTTCGTCGGCGTCGTTGCGAGTCTGCACGTAGACGGCGCCGCTGGCTGGGTCGACACCGGGGAAGCCGAACAGGTCCGGGACCACGATGCTCGAAACGGTGAGCGCGCTGGTGTCGACGAAGAGCAGCTCGGACTCGGCGGGCGTGGTGGTACTCCGTGAGCGCATGACGAGCCTGTCGTGCGCGTCGTCGACGAGCAGAACACGAGGCGTGTCGGCGCCTGGCGCGCGCGGCAAGGTCAACGTCTTTTCGAGCGCGAGGGTCAGGCCGCTGACGACCGCCAGCAGATCGTCGGCGTTGTTCGGCCGCATCGTGTAGAAGCTGCGGTGGAACTTGCTGCTCACCGCGAGGGCTTGCAAGGGGCCGTTCGATAGCGGTGTCGGCTCGGGCGCGAGCACGGGCATCCAGCGCACGGTGCCGGCCTCGCCACTCGGTATGTTGGCACGGCCCCAACCCTCGACCGAAGCGCGGCCGAAGAACTGCGCGCCGCTTTCCTCCTGGCTGCGCATGAAGCTGCGGATATTGGGCCGAATCCACTCGGTCGCGAACGCAGCCCCAGCGCCGATGAACAGGCCGTTGGTCTTGTCGGGAGCGTCGGAAGTGGTCGAGAAGTTACCGGCGAGCGCGCTCGACTCGTTCAGGAACGGGAACCACGGCGTCTGCGCGAGCTGCGTGCTCGCGATCGGGACGGTCACGTCGTCGCTGCCGCTGCAGCGGTTGCAGCCCGTGAGCAGGCGCCGACTGATCACGTTGTAGCTACACGCTTCCGTAGTACCAGTGCCCTCTGCCTCGAACTCGCGGAGCCTGCGGCGCGCGTCGACGTCGTTGTCTTGCACGTACTCGTCCGTCAAACCTGCCAGCATGTGACCGAATTCGTGGGTCAACGTGTGAGGCCGATCCTCGGTGATGGGCTGGACGATCAGGCTGCCACCGTAGGCGCGGGTGAAGCGATCGGCGTTGAAAAACAGCACCGGCCGCGCCAAACCGGTGGTCGCCGCGACGCCCAGCCGCCCGCTATAGACGGCGAGCGCGTGGTTGGCGAACAAGAAGGTCTGTGCTCTCGCACCTGGCAAATCGCCTGTCGTATTGTTCAAGGACAGGAAATGACCGAAGCGCGTGGGTTGCCCGAGGCCACTGGCTCGGTCGGCGATCTGCAAGATGAACAGATTGTAGAGCGACGCGAACAGCGGGCTCACGACGTCGATGTTGTCGGTGACGCGGGCGAGCTCGCGCGACGCGTACGAGCTGAAGGCGCTCAGGTTGTCTGCCAGAAATCCGTCCGAGAGAAATACCAGGTTCTTCTGGCCGCTCAGCGCGGAGGCGGCCGGGTCTGGATTCAACCTACCCAGGTGGTAAGTGAAGAGGCGCGCCGTGAACGTGGCTGCAACGCACACGCCCAGCGAACCCAGGCCCGCTGCGCTCTCGAAGCAGATCGAACGATTGGGGTCCGTACACGGCTGGGTGGACGAGCACCTATTGGTACAGCGACCGACGACGCACGACAGATTCTGGGCGGCCTGCACCGGGTAGGCGTCGATGCATTCTTGTCGCGTGCTGCAGGTGGCTGCGCTCTCGCAGAATGCCTGCTGAGTGGCCGGGGTGCCGCCCTCGAGGGGGCCACAGCCGTAGCCGCTAACACTGGGACAAGAGAGGCCGCTCGTGAAGTTGGCATTGCCGCAGCCCGCGAACGTTACGGGCGCACCTGCGGCAGACTGAATGATTCTACAATGCGCCGCGCCACCACTCATGGGTGTGATGCAATCGACGTTGGCCTGACAATCGCCGTCCGACCCGCAGGTCGGCTGACCGCTTGCGTGGATGCCGTAGTCGTCGGGGAGCGTGATGTCGGTCACCGGCAAGCAGGCTTCGCCGTTGAAGCAGCCGTGCCCGCTCGGGCATTCAGCGTCGCTCGTGCAAGCCGACACGCAGTGAGTCGCGACGCAGCGCCGCCCGGTGCCGCACTCGACATCATTGCCACAGGCTTGCGCCTGGCAGATCGAGTCGGTGCAAACCTCGCCGGGGCCGAAGCAATCCGCAGCCGTGGTGCAGGCACGTGGCGCGGCCATGGCCGGCGCGCTCAGCAAAAACAGAGCCCAGGAGCACAGCAAGATGACCAGTCTTTTCATGTCATTCCCCGGCTGAGCTGCACGGACACGCGTACAGCGCCTCATCTGCCAATGCGACTTTGGGTCGCTCGCTGAACGATGGGCAGTCAGCGCCCCCCGCAGCGAGCGGCTCGAGCTCGTAGATCACCTGCTCGTAGGCGTAGCCACTCACTACGCCGGCCGCGACGTCGCTGCAGGACGGCGCCCGCTTGACGTCGTTCGAGCACGGCCCGAGATTCTGCAGAACGAGCCGGCGTTCGGTGAAGCCGGGGCTGCAGAGCGAGAGCTCGATGTAGTGGTCCGAGCAGCCTGCTGGGTAGCTATCCGAACGGACGAGCTGTCGCGGCGGGCAACGCAGCGCCGCGGCGGGAGCGTTGGCCTGCGCGGCTACGTCGTGCTCGGCGCACAGTGCGCCCTCCAGCCTGGCCGTGAGCGTGCCGGTTTGGAGGTGGGGCTCTGCGATGCGCAGGTAAAGCTCGCTCGGCGGCTCTGCATCACCCATGGCCGAGCAGTCGAGGCGCAGCGCGACGGGCAGCAAGTCGCCGAGCAACACCGGAGCCGCTCCGCTTGCGCCACCCGCAGCCGTGCCGCTGGCGCCGCCCTCACCGAGCGCGGGCGCACCGGCCGTGGCGCGCACCGATTCGCCAGTCCTGGTGCAGGCGGCAGCTTGAGCCAACAAGCTCAAGACGGCGAAGCCCTTCGTCACGGCATTGCTCCCTGCCCGAGAATGACGCCGAACGGACTGGTGAACACGATCTGTCGAGCTTCGGAAAGCACCGGGACGTAGAAGGACACGCCGGTCTCGGGCAAAGCGGTCTCCTCGAGCGGCACTGCCAGCGGGCCGTCGTTGTGAAAGCTGCGCATGCCCGTGGCCAGCACTTGCCCGGTGAAGAGCACCTTGCCGGCCTGGTCGAGCAGCTGATAGTGCACGAAACCAGCCGTCGGTAGGGCGTCGTGATTCTGCGGGATGGTCTCGGCAAAGCCTTCGAGCTCGACGCGCCGATTGCCAATGACCGTGAGCGTGCCGCGGCGAATCGGCAGCGTGTCGCGCGCGATTGCGGTGCGCACCTTCTTCACGGCGCCGCTCGCGGTTTCACCGACCACCTCGATCACGTTCCACCCCGGCGACAGCGCCACGTTTGGCACCGTGAACGACGCGCCGGAAATCGTGCCGCCCACGCCGGCACCGGTGACACTGGCCAGCTGGCCTTTGGTCACTCGGCCT
>DATDEV010000181.1:0-5263 GCA_036522995.1 Polyangiaceae bacterium | reverse complement strand
CAACCCGACCTACTTCACGGTCGGCAACCTCGTGCAGTACGTGCAGCACCTGCGCGACAACGAGGGCATGAGCACGCAGGAGATCATCGACTCGTACATCTTCCTGACGGCGGGCGCCTGCGGGCCGTGCCGCTTCGGGATGTACGTGACCGAGTACCGGAAGGCGCTCCGCGACGCCGGCTTCGACGGCTTCCGGGTGATGCTGTTCCAGCAGCAAGGCGGCCTCAGCCAGGCTACCGGTGAGGCTAGCGGCCTGGAGCTGAACGCTCCCTTCTTCATGGGCATGCTCAAGGGCCTGATCGCAGGCGACGTGATCAACGGCATCGGCTACCGCCTGCGCCCCTACGAAGTGGTGCCGGGCGCCACCGACGCCGCCATCGCCGACGCCAAGAAGATCTGTCACGACGCGCTCCTGAACAAGAAGTCGATCCTGCTCGCGCTGATGAAGAGCAAGGAGCTGTTCAAGAAGGTCGAAGTCGATCGCACGCGCGTGAAGCCCAAGGTCGCCATCATCGGCGAGTTCTGGGCCATGACGACGGAGGGCGACGGCAACTACCAGCTGCAGCGCTTCCTCGAGAAGGAAGGCGCCGAGTGCGACATCCAGTTCGTGACGGCGTGGATCCTCTACAACCTCTGGGAGGTCCGCTTCGACACCAAGAACCGCGCCCTGCTGCGCGGTGAGGACGGCGGCAAGAGCGGACTGAAGGGCGCCGGCGAGTACGGCGTGTTCATGCGCAAGATCGGGCTGTGGGCAGGCGACAAGGCGCTGCGCGCGGCGTTCCAGACCTTCGCGCACGCCGGCGGCTTCTACGGCTATCACCTGGCCGACATGGATGCGGTGGCCGAAGTGGCCGCCCCCTTCTACAACAACGACCTACGCGGCGGCGAAGGCCACATGGAGGTCGGCAAGCTGATCCTCAACGTGGTCAAGAGCAAGGCCACCATGACGCTGAGCGTGAAGCCCTTCGGCTGCATGCCGAGCTCCAGCGTTTCGGACGGCGTGCAGTCGCTCATCACCGAGCGCTACCCTGGAACCATCTTTTGTGCGGTGGAGACCAGCGGTGATGGCGCCGTCAACTTCCAGAGCCGCGTGCAGATGTACTTGTTCAAGGCCAAGCAGGCCGCGCAGGCCGAATTCGAGGCCGCGCTGAAGGACACGGGGCTCACTCACGAGCTGCTGCAGCAGTTCCTGAAGGACCATCCGCGCTACGCCGCGTCGCTGTACGTGCCCGATCACTCGGTGGCGCACACCGCTGCCGACCTCGTGTACGAGGTCGCCAAGGTCTACGGCAAGTCCAGGCTGGAAATCCTGGCCATTCAGGCTGGTAGCGTGCTCGCTTCGGCCCGCGACAGCTTGCTGCGCACCGGCAGTGAAGCTCCCGAGAAGGCGCAGGCTGCGGCCGCGTTCGCGCGCGAAGCCGCTCTCGAGCTGTTCTCCATCGCCAAGGAGCGCGCCCCGGGCGCGGCCGAGGCGGCGCTAGGCAAGGCGCGCGCCAAGCTCGGCCAGGTGTTGCCGCTGTTCAAGAAGAGCGCAGCCGAAGCTGACTACGCGGTCGCGGCCGAGTAAGTCGGGTCACACGGACCCAACGAAAGCGCCCGGGTGCCCAATCGGTTCCCGGGCGTTGCTGCTTGGAGCGTCATGCATGATGGTGCTACCCGCTGGTCGCGGGACCTGCCAACGAAAGCGCCCATGCTGAAAGCACTGCAGACGAAGATCGGCGACGCGAACGTGATCAGGGTCTACCTAGCCACGCTGGGGCTCGGCACGGCCTACGGCATGGCCATCAGCGTGATCGCCGTGTTCCTCAATGCGCGCGGCTACAGCGAAACCGACATCGGCTCGCTGGCAGCCTGGTTTGCCTCCGGCATCATGCTGACCGCGGTCGCCTCCGGTTCGCTGGTAGGCCGGTTCGGGGCGAAGCGGGTGCTGGTCGCGGCGCTGTTCACCTATGCGCTGACCGTCGGGTTGTTCCCGTTCGCGCCGAGCTACGGCGCCATCGCGGCGCTGCGCGTGGTGGACGGAGCGGCGTCGGTGCTGGTGTGGGTAGCATCGGAGACGATCCTGGTGGCGCGCGCCAAGCGCGATATCAAGGCCTTCGTCACCAGCATCTACGGCATGTCGATCGCCGTCGGCTATGGCGTCGGGTCGGGCAGCGCGTTCCTGGCTGCCAAGGTATTGCCGAACGAGCGCGTCTTCCTCGTAGCCGGCGCGATCTCGATTCTGACCGGCCTGTTCGTGCTGTTGCGAGTCGATCGCAATGCGGACGCGCATCGGCTGGAGCCCGAAGACCGAGGCTCGTACGTAGCGCCCGAGCGCGCGCCGCTGGCCGTGCTGATCGGCCGCATCAAGACTTCCTGCTTCGCGACGTTCGCGTACGGCTACTTTCAAGCCAGCGTGGTGCTGTTCTTGCCGCTGTTCATGAAGAACGAGAAGGGCATCCCCGAGGACCGCACGCGCCTGATCACCTTCTTCTTCGCGGGCGGCATGCTGCTGGCCATCAACGTCGCCGGCAGGGTCGGCGATCGCTACGGCCACCTGCTGGTGATGCGCGTGCTGGCGATCATCGGCATGACGATGGTCGCTGGTTTCGTCTTGATCAACGGCTTCCCAGGTATGGCGACCGCGGTGTTCTTGGCCGGAGCGACGCTGGCGAGCATCTCGCCGCTGAGCCTGGCGCTGCAGGGACTGGTCACGCGCGAGTACCACCGCGCCACGGGCATCTACAACGCCTTCTACGCCGCCGGCATGGCGCTCGGGCCGCCCATCTCGAGCCAGCTGTTCAACCACTACGGCGGCGGCATCATGCTGTACCACCTGGCCGCGCTGTGGGCCGCCTTCGTCGTGTTCGCTCAGGTCTTCCGCCGTGACGATCCACGCACCGAGCCGAGCATGCGCACCCGCGCCGTCACGCTGCCCAGCGCCTGAACCGTCTCGGGCCGCAGGCTTTCGGTTCGTCGTCTCGCTCGAGCGGGGGAATCAACAGGGAGGCGGGGTCTGAATTTTGGGGGGTCGAGAGGCGAGTCGCCGATCGGAGACTGCGCAGGCTTCGCGCGGTGGCCTGCGGCTCGAACAACAAGAAATCTCCCCGCCTCCCTGTTGATTCCAGGGGCTCGCCACGAGATCGGTACGGAGGCAGCCCGACTCGTTGGCGCTCAGCGCTGAAAGTCGTAGACCGCGCCCAGCCCGAGTGCCTGCGTGATCTCGTCGAGCGCGGTGCTGGCCTCGTCCAGCAGAGCCGGATCGGCGATGTCCGCCAGCACCAGGCGCTCGCGGTAGCGTCGCTTCACGATGCTTTCGAGCTGCTGCTCGAGCCGCTCGTCGAACAGCACCGCGGCGCCGAGGCGCTCGCTCGCGGCGCTGGTGAGCGGGACGCGCAGGCGCAGACAAGCCGGACCGCCTCCGTTTCGCATCGAACCGTTCACGTTCAGGTAGTCGATGCCCGTGAGCTCGGGTGCCTCGGCCACCGCTCGCTCCAGAAAGCGGCGGGCCGCCACGTTCTCGCGCGCCTCGAGCGGTGCCAGCAGGCGCAGCGTGCCATCTGGCAGCAGCAGCAGCTGCGAGTTGAAGGGGTAGGCGGCGATCGCATCGGCCAGCGGGAGCTCCTGCTCGCTGGCGACGATGGCGCGGAAGTCCGCACCCAGCAGCGCGCCGAGCTCGCGCAGCAACGACTCGGTCTCGACGAAGGCCTGCTCGTGCAATAGCAGCAGTGCGGCGCTGCCGACCGCGAGCACGTCGCTGTGAAAGGCGCCGGCGTCGATGCCGCGCGGCGACTGCTGCCAGAGCAGCACGCGCGAGCGGTCCAGCTGGCAAGTGCGTGCGACGGCGCTGCTGGCCGCGTGGCTCTGGCGAGCTGGATACTTGGTCGTGGGCGAGGCCTGGCCCAGGCGCTGACCCCAGCCGAACAGGTGAGCCGCGCCCAGGCTCGAGTAGAGCCGGGTGTGATTCGCAGCGCCTTCGTCGCCGAGGGCGCTGCTGGGCGCGAGCGGCTCGTGCACGACGAACTGCGCGTCGTCGGCAAAGATGCGCCGCAGCACGCGCGTCGTGGACTCTGCTTCCAGGCTGCGGTGCAGCAGCGACACCAGGTTGGCAGGTACGAAGTGAGTCTTGCCGTCGAGCGCGTCGCACGCCGGTACCACACTGGCAGCATTGGCCGCCCACATGCTCGAGGCGCTACTGGCGGCATGCAGCAGCTCGGGCGCATCGCGCAGCGCTAGCTCGAGCACGCGTTGGTCGCTGCCACTGAAGCCTAGCCGGCGGAGCAATTCGATACTGGGTCGAGGCTGTGGCGGTAGCACCGCCTGGGCGACGCCGAGCCCACGCACGTGACGCATCTTGGCCAGCCCTTCCAGCGCTGCTGCACGAGGATTGCTCACTTCGCCCGCGTGCTCTTGGCTGGCGAGGTTACCGGGGCTGAGGCCCGCGTAGTGGTGAGTGGGCCCGACCAGCCCGTCGAATTGGTGCTCGCGGACGCCGAGGAGCCTAACGTCATCGTGGGGATGAACCACCATTCATGCCCAGCGTAGCGCCTTTTCGGTGTTAGAATCGCCTGCGATGGCTCTCGGGCTGGATGCGGTGGATCGGCTGGGGCGCGGCTGCTTGCTGTTTGGCGCGCTCGCGGCGCTGGCAGCGGCTTGCGGCACTCCGCCCAAGAGCGACTTGTTCGCGCGCAACGACTTCAGCGGAGGAGAGGCGAACGGTGGCGGGGGGGGAGCGGCGGCCGCCGGCAAGGCCGGCGGTGGTAAGGCGTCGGGCGGCACCTCCGGCGGCAATTCGCTGGCGGCCGCTGCTTGCGAGCAGGCCTGTGCCGGCATCGGAAAGTGTAACGACTCCTCCATCTGCGTCATCACCTGCGACGCGGCTCGACCCTGCACCGACCGCGTCGACTGTCCCGAGGGCATCGGCTGTCAGGTCGTGTGCGATGGGCCGCCGGGCGTTTGCTCGAGCGGAGTCGACTGTACGAAGGCGACGAGCTGCCTCGTGAACTGCAGGACGGAAGGTAGCTGCACTGGTAAGGTCAGCTGCGGCGCTAGCGCCAGCTCCTGCGCAGTGCGTTGCAAAGGCAAGGGCTCCTGCCAGAACGAGATCGCCTGTGATGCCGGCGAATGCGATCTGCACTGCGAGGGCGTCGATAGCTGTTCGGGCAAGGTCGGTTGCGGCGAGGGTACCGACACATGCGCCGTTGAATGCAGAGGCAGCGGCTCCTGCAAGAACGAGATCGTGAGCGACAGCCCCGACACGAACGTGATTTGCTCGGCGAATACC
>DATDEV010000180.1:0-2246 GCA_036522995.1 Polyangiaceae bacterium | reverse complement strand
CTCCTGAAACGAGAGCCCGCACTTGGGGCAGGCGCACTTCTCACTGAAGGGTGTCTCCTGCTCACCGCGCAGCGCGTAGAGCTTGCCCTCGCCTTCACGCAGCGCGGTCTCGACGGAATCGGTCAATCGTGCGCGCGCGTCGGGCTCGATTTTGATGCGGTCGACCACGATGTCGATGTCGTGCTTCGACTTCTTGTCGAGCGTTACCTGCTCCTCACCCAGACGCACGATGCGGCCGTCCACGCGCAAGCGCGCAAAGCCCTTGCGCTGCGCGCTCTCGAGGATGTCCTTGTGCTCGCCTTTGCGCTGTCGGGCGAGCGGCGCCAGGATCACCACCGTTTCGCCCCTGGGCAGCGCGAGCAGGGAGCGCACGATGGCCTCGGCGGACTGTCCGGCCGCCTTGACCCCGCACTTGGGGCAGTGCTGCACGCCGATGCTGGCATAGAGCACGCGCAGGTAGTCGTGCACCTCGGTCACGGTGCCGACAGTCGAGCGCGGGTTGCTCGACGCTGTTTTCTGCTCGATCGAAATCGTCGGCGAGAGGCCGCGGATGGTGTCGTACTTGGGCTTCTCCATCTGACCCAAGAACTGGCGCGCGTAGCTGGAGAGGCTCTCCACGTAGCGACGCTGGCCTTCCGCGTAGAGCGTATCGAAGGCCAGCGACGACTTGCCGCTGCCCGACACTCCCGTGAGCACGACCAAGCTGTGCTTGGGGATGCGCACCGTCACGTTCTTGAGGTTGTGCTCGCGAGCTCCACGGATGACGATCGCATCGGGCTCGGGCGGCGGTGCGTGCTTGGGCATAGGCGATGGTTCGAAACCCGCCGGCGGCGGGCGGGCCTTTCACCTAGCACCGGCGGCCCCGAATCGGCAGGGGGCCTGCGGGGCCCAGCGTGAACTCCCGGCGACCCTACGTGAACCGGCGTTGCGGCCCCAAAGAACGCGCGTTCGGGCGCTGGCCCCGGAACCCCGCCAACACCTCCTTCCCGGTGGCAGGCAGGGCTGGCACGCTGGTTGCTGGGTCGTTCTGCTCCGCCTTGAGCGAGAGGAGCTCCGCATGCGCTTACTTCAACCGAAATGCAGATCAACGCTGGGTCCGTTGGCGGTCGCACTGAGCTTGCTCGGCGCCTGCGGTGGCGACGACGGTGACGCCGGCCCCACCGGCGTGCCGCTCGAGGAGCTCCCGGAGTCGTACGCGGCCGCGCTGTGCGAGGCGTACGTCGGCTGCTACGGCACGCTGTACGCGATCTTTCGGCCAGGTGAGGAGTGCGTGAAGAACCTGACGGTGCAGCTCCAGGAGGAGCTCGCCACGCTGCCGCACGCGGTCGAGAGCGGCAGCATCGTCTACGACGGCGTGGCGGCGCAGGCGTGTCTCGACGAGATCGCGGCGGGCGGCTGCGAAACCCTGGACCAGCGCGCCTCGGCGACCTGCCAGGCGGTGTTCGTCGGTAGCGCAGCCGAAGACGCTGACTGCGAGCTCGACGAGGAGTGTGAGGCAGGCCTGTACTGCAGCATCGGCGACACCTGCCCAGGCACGTGTACCCCGCTCGAAGCGGCCGGGCGCGCCTGCAAGGCCAACAGCCAGTGCAAGAGCGGGCTGACCTGCGGCACGACCGGTTTGTGCGTGGCGCCGGCCAAGCTGGGCGAGCCATGCAAGCAAGGCGAGCCGGACTGCAGCGGCGGCTCGATTTGCCTGGGCGACAGCGCGGCGAATAGCACTCCCGGCGAGTGCGTTGCCGTCGACGACGCCTTCAGCGGCGAGGCGGGAGACGCCTGCAATTTCACCGAGCTGTGCGTTGCCGGCCTCTCCTGCGAGATCACGTCCATAGTGATGCCGCTGTCAGGCAGCTGCGTCGTGCAGGTCGATGCAGACGGGCCCTGTCACCCGGCGCTCCCCGACGAGTGTCCCGACGACCAATACTGCCAGATCGATAGCCTGTTCGACGGCACCTGTACGCCCCGCCCCGAAGCCGGCATGCCGTGCGCCAAAGGCATTGGCGCCACTGCGGACGTATGCGCCGCCTACGCGCGCTGCGAGGAAGGCACCTGTCGCGAAATCGCCACGGCCGGCGAGGGCTGCACGGAAAACGACACCTGCTACAGCGGCCGCTGCCAAGACGGCGCGTGCGTAGCCGGCACGGGCTGCGAGTAGTTGGGCTTGACCAGGCGGAGACGAGGGGATCGGTAAATGGGCCTAGGGGGAGCAGGGCGTCGCCATATCGCCTGGCTCCTGGCAGCGGCGGGGG